>NZ_JBHXLV010000002.1:0-107180 GCF_042721685.1 Streptomyces sp. NPDC058459
GTGCCCGAAAGCACCGGCCCCCTTCCCGGACCTACGCGAGCCCCCGCAGGGTCACGCGTCCTTGCTCAGGTTGGGACCCGCTCCGCCGGCCGCCTGCTCGATCGGCGGGGCGTCCGGGAGCGCGGCCTTCTCCTCGCCCCGGAAGGTGAAGGTCTGGCTGTCGCCCTCGCCCTCGGTGTCCACGACCACGATGTGACCGGGGCGCAGCTCACCGAAGAGGATCTTCTCCGAGAGGGTGTCCTCGACCTCGCGCTGGATCGTGCGACGCAGCGGACGCGCGCCCAGCACCGGGTCGTAGCCCTTCCTGGAGAGCAGTTCCTTGGCGGACTGGGAGAGCTCGATGCCCATGTCCCGGTCCTTCAGGCGCTCGTCCACCTTGCCGATCATCAGGTCGACGATCCGGAGGATGTCGGCCTGGGTCAGCTGCGGGAAGACGACCACGTCGTCGACACGGTTGAGGAACTCGGGACGGAAGTGCTGCTTCAGCTCGTCCGACACCTTGTTCTTCATGCGCTCGTAGTTGGTCTTCGAGTCGCCGGAGGCGGCGAAGCCCAGGTTGAAGCCCTTGGAGATGTCCCGCGTGCCGAGGTTGGTCGTCATGATGATGACCGTGTTCTTGAAGTCCACGACCCGGCCCTGGGAGTCGGTCAGGCGACCGTCCTCCAGGATCTGCAGCAGCGAGTTGAAGATGTCCGGGTGGGCCTTCTCGACCTCGTCGAAGAGGACGACCGAGAACGGCTTGCGGCGCACCTTCTCGGTGAGCTGGCCACCCTCCTCGTAACCCACGTAGCCGGGAGGCGAACCGAAGAGGCGCGAGACCGTGTGCTTCTCGCTGAACTCCGACATGTCGAGGGAGATCAGCGCGTCCTCGTCACCGAAGAGGAACTCGGCGAGCGCCTTGGACAGCTCGGTCTTACCGACACCGGACGGACCCGCGAAGATGAACGAGCCGCCGGGACGCTTCGGGTCCTTCAGACCGGCCCGGGTACGGCGGATCGCCTTGGACAGCGCCTTGACGGCGTCGACCTGGCCGATGACCCGCTTGTGCAGCTCCTCCTCCATGCGGAGCAGGCGGCTGGACTCCTCCTCGGTCAGCTTGAAGACCGGGATGCCGGTGGCGGTGGCGAGGACCTCGGCGATCAGCTCGCCGTCGACCTCGGCGACGACGTCCATGTCGCCGGCCTTCCACTCCTTCTCCCGCTTGGCCTTGGCGGCCAGGAGCTGCTTCTCCTTGTCGCGCAGGGAGGCGGCCTTCTCGAAGTCCTGCGAGTCGATCGCGGACTCCTTGTCCCGGCGGACACCGGCGATCTTCTCGTCGAACTCGCGGAGGTCCGGCGGCGCGGTCATCCGGCGGATACGCATCCGGGAACCGGCCTCGTCGATCAGGTCGATCGCCTTGTCGGGGAGGAAGCGGTCCGAGATGTACCGGTCGGCCAGGGTGGCGGCCTGGACCAGCGCCTCGTCGGTGATGGAGACGCGGTGGTGCGCCTCGTACCGGTCGCGCAGGCCCTTGAGGATCTCGATCGTGTGCGGCAGCGACGGCTCCGCGACCTGGATGGGCTGGAAGCGGCGCTCCAGGGCCGCGTCCTTCTCCAGGTGCTTGCGGTACTCGTCCAGCGTGGTGGCACCGATGGTCTGGAGCTCACCGCGGGCCAGCATCGGCTTGAGGATGGAGGCGGCGTCGATCGCGCCCTCGGCGGCGCCCGCACCGACCAGCGTGTGCAGCTCGTCGATGAACAGGATGATGTCGCCGCGCGTGCGGATCTCCTTGAGCACCTTCTTCAGGCGCTCCTCGAAGTCACCGCGGTAGCGGGAGCCGGCGACCAGGGCACCGAGGTCCAGGGTGTAGAGGTGCTTGTCCTTGAGGGTCTCGGGCACCTCGCCCTTGACGATGGCCTGGGCGAGGCCCTCGACGACGGCGGTCTTGCCGACGCCGGGCTCACCGATCAGCACCGGGTTGTTCTTGGTGCGGCGGGACAGCACCTGCATGACCCGCTCGATCTCCTTCTCGCGCCCGATGACCGGGTCGAGCTTGGTCTCACGAGCGGCCTGGGTGAGGTTCCGGCCGAACTGGTCCAGGACGAGGGAGGTCGAGGGGGTGCCCTCGGCCGGGCCGCCGGCGGCGGCCGTCTCCTTGCCCTGCTGGTAACCGGAGAGCAGCTGGATGACCTGCTGCCGCACCCGGTTGAGGTCTGCGCCCAGCTTGACCAGGACCTGGGCGGCTACGCCCTCGCCCTCACGGATCAGGCCGAGCAGGATGTGCTCGGTACCGATGTAGTTGTGGCCGAGCTGAAGGGCCTCGCGGAGCGAGAGCTCCAGGACCTTCTTGGCACGGGGGGTGAAGGGGATGTGCCCGGACGGGGCCTGCTGGCCCTGACCGATGATCTCCTCCACCTGCTGACGGACCGCCTCAAGCGAAATGCCGAGGCTCTCCAGGGCCTTAGCGGCGACACCTTCACCCTCGTGGATGAGACCCAGGAGGATGTGCTCGGTGCCGATGTAGTTGTGGTTGAGCATCCGGGCTTCTTCCTGAGCCAGGACGACAACCCGCCGCGCGCGGTCGGTGAACCTCTCGAACATCGTTAATCGCTCCTCAGAGCGGTCAGGCAGTGGGGGGAACTTCCCCTCCCTGTCCTTCCGCAGCTTAGTCCCGCAAGCGGGGACCGCTCATTCCGACTGCCGACACCGTCGATGGCCTCCTGACCCCGAACGCCGACATCTGCTCCAACTCGATGGTGCGAGACGATGTTCCCGCAGGCCAGGCAGTTACCCCACTCACCGTTGCGCCGATGGCGAACGTGAGACGGCCCTTCATGCGTGTCGACCCCTCCCACTAGGCATGTCTTACCCGCGGGGACCGGCGGTCCATGCCGCGCGCCCCGGTTCCCTCCGCTATGGGCGAACAACCTCACGACTTCCCGTTCGCCCACGCACTCCCCCTCGCCGCACACAGCGCAACTGTCCGGACGCTCAGCGTAACTCCTGACGGGTTCAGGCGGTTGCACCTGGCATGGCTGGCTCAATTCCCCCGGCGGCATCCGCGGCGTCCTTCCCGACGGCGTCCCCGGCCGCATCGGCGCCCCCCTTCCCGCGTCCGAGGCGCCCGCCCGGCCAGGACCCCGAGACGGCGGCCCGGGGCTGGTACGAGAGCGTGCTGGGCTGGGCGACGGCGCCCGGAGCGCCGCTGCGGCTGGTGACGGGGGTGCGGTTCGACGTGCTGGACGTCCCGGCCGAGGCGGGGGCGGCGGCGCTCCGGCATCTGGCGCCGGATTCCCCGGTGGCCCTCATGGGCGGCCGGATGCGGCTGCTGGTGGCCGCGGGCAGCGCGGACGAGCTGCCGCAGCTGCTGGACTGGCTGGAGTGGGGGGCGCTGGCGCTGGACCTGCGGACGCTGGGCACCGGGGAGCTGCTCCAGGCACCGGTGCCGCCCGAGCGGGCCGTGGGCGCGGCGGCGGTGCGGCGGTCAGGCGCCGGGGCCTTGCAGGGGGCCGGGCCGGGGGCCGGGGCCTTGCAGGGGGCCGGGCCGGGGGCCGGGGCCTTGCAGGGGGCCGGGCCGGGGGCCGGGGCCTTGCAGGGGGCCGCCGTATGGCTGCGACCCCCCGAGCCGGGGCGCGATGTGGAGGCGGCGCTGCCCGCGCTGCCGTCCTTCGAGGGCGTGGCGGGCGCCCCCGATCTCGCACGGCTGGTGGACACCGTGGCGGCACAGTGCCACCGGGTCCGGCTGCGGGTGGGCGCCGAGCCGCCCGTACGGGGGTGTGATCAGCCGTTGGCCTTCTCGTAGGCCTCGCGGATGCCGGCGGGAACGCGGCCGCGGTCGTTCACGTCGTAGCCGTTCTCCTTGGCCCAGGCGCGGATGGCCGCGGTGTCCTGGTTGCCACCGGAAGCGGCGCGGGTCTTGCCGCGGGTACCGGAGGAACGGCCACCGGTGCGACGGCCGCCCCTCACATACGCGTCGAGAAGGCCGCGCAGCTTGTCCGCGTTGGCGCTCGTGAGGTCGATCTCGTAGGTCTTGCCGTCCAACGCGAACGTCACGGTCTCGTCGGCCTCGCCGCCGTCGAGGTCGTCGACAAGAAGGACCTGAACCTTCTGTGCCACCGGATTTCCTTTCATCGAAAAGGTGAGGACGGGGGAGGTCCGCGGCGTACGCCGTTTAGCCGCCCCTGTTATATGCAGTGCAGCAGTACGCCGGAAAGCAAACCGCCTTTGCCGGAAAAACACAAACCCTCGGGGAGAGACCACGTACCCTCTCCCGTCCGGAAACGTGCGCGTTTCGGACATAGGGAACCGGGGCATTGGCGATCACAGATGCAGAAGCATCCGGCTGTTGCCCAAGGTGTTGGGTTTCACTCGTTCGAGACCGAGGAACTCCGCGACACCCTCGTCATAGGAGCGCAAGAGCTCCGCGTACACATCGGTGTCGACCGGTGTCTCACCGATCTCCACGAAGCCGTGCTTGGTGAAGAAGTCGACTTCGAAGGTCAGACAGAAAACGCGGCTAACGCCGAGCCGGCGCGCGGTCTCCAGCAACTTCCCCAGCAGCCGGTGCCCGACCCCGGCGCCCTTGAGGGCGGGGTTCACCGCGAGAGTGCGGACTTCGGCGAGGTCTTCCCACATGACGTGCAAGGCGCCGCAGCCGACGACCTCGGCGTTGTCGTCGCGTTCCGCGACCCAGAACTCCTGGATGTCCTCGTAAAGCGTGACCGTGGCTTTGTCGAGCAGGATGCGGTCACGCGAGTAGGCGTCGAGGAGTCGGCGGACAGCGGGAACATCGCTGGTCCGGGCGCGCCGGACGGTGAGGGCATTCGGCGGGACTTCGGGGCTCTTCGCTGACATGGGCGGACGCTATCGCCCGCCGGCGTCCTCCGCCGAACCGGGGTTCTCGCGCGTTTGCGGCCCCTGGACGATACGGATGGCGTCACTGAGGGCCTGGCGCTGTTGCTCGCTCATCATCCCGAAGAAGGCGACGAGGGCGGCGGCCGGGTTGTCGCTCTGCGACCACGCGTCGTTCATGAGCGCGGCCGCGTAGGCGGCTCTGGTGGAGACGGCCTCATATCGATAGGCGCGCCCTTCCGCCTCTCGGCGGACCCAGCCCTTCTGATGGAGATTGTCCAAAACCGTCATGACGGTGGTGTACGCGATCGAGCGGTCCCGCTGGATGTCCTCCAGGACTTCCCGGACGGTCACCGGGCGGTTCCACTTCCACACCCGTGACATGACGGCGTCTTCGAGATCTCCCAGGGGACGAGGCACAAAACAAATAATAGTGGGAGATCCGGTCAAATCGGAGCCGACGTGCGGGGTCCGCTCAGGCGTCGCCGGGGGCGGTCCGGGAGGCGCTCTCCGTGCGGGCGACGGCGGCGTCGACGGCCGCGTCCTCCCTGCTCTTGGCCGCCCCGCCCTGGGTCTTCACGATCACCCTGACCACACCGATGAAGAACACGGCCATGACGACCGGGGGCACGAGCGCGGAGACGTAGTCCATGTGACCAGAGTAGCCAGCCGGAGCGGGCGGACCGGGGCCGGGTGGGCTGCATGTCCCCCGTATGTCCCCTGTAGGTCCCCCGGCATGTCACGCGGCATGTCACGCGGCAGGTCGCACGACATGTCCCCCCGCCCCGTCGGGCCGGGTCAGCCCGCGGCGAGGTGGTGGGCGTGGTCCTGGCCGGCGGGCGGTGACTGCGGTTTGCGGCGGGGGAAGACCTCGCCGGGGGTGGGGACGGGGCGCTTGGGGGCCGCCGGTTCGGCGGGATGCTCGCCGGGGCGCGGGACCGGGGGGCGGGCGGGCTCCTCGGCGGGCTTCTGGGGGGCTTCCCCGGCCTCGTCGGCCCCGGTGGGCCCGGACGGCCCCGCGCCGCCCGGGAGGGCCAGCAGACGAGCGCGGGAGGGTGGTGCGGCGGGGGCGGGGACGGTGGGCGCCGGGACGGGCGCGGCCGTGGGCGGCACCGCGAAGCGGGGACGGACGCACCGTTCGACGTGCTCCTGGCAGTGAGCCAGGAGCGCGGCCGCCACCGAGTTGCCGCGCAGCGCGCGCAGGGCCGCCAGATCGTCCGGGACCGGCCGGTGCCCGGCGCCGAGCGCCTCCTGGAGCAGGGTGAGGTAGCCGGCCGCCGTGCCGGGCAGGGCGGCGCGGTAGCGGTCGAGGTCGGCCAGCAGGAAGGCGCGCAGGCGAGCCGCTTCGTCCAGTGCCTCGTCGACGGAGTCGGCTAGGCGGAAGCAGTCCTGCACGTCCTCGGCCGAGGACGTGCCGGGGTGGAGGGCGAGGGCGAGGGCACGACGGAGCACACGCAGCTCCTCCGCGCCGAACGCCATGCCGCCGCGAGTTCCGTAGGGCGTGGGCATGCGGCGACGCTACGGCTAATCGGACAAAAGTTACGGACCGGTGCGTCGTGCGACGCGTGTCGGACCCAGGGTTCCCCCGCCCGGCCCTGAGTCCCACGCGCCCCGGCCGCTACCTGCGCGGCACGTTGCGCTCGTAGACCAGGCGCAGGCCGATCAGGGTCAGCCAGGGCTGGTGCTCGTCGATCACCGAGGACTCGCCCAGCACCATCGGCGCCAGACCGCCGGTGGCGATCACGGTGACGTCGTCGGGGTCGTCGGCCAGCTCGCGCGCCATCCGGCCGACCACGCCGTCCACCTGGCCGGCGAAGCCGTAGACGATGCCGGACTGCATGGCCTCGACGGTGCTCTTGCCGATCACGTTGCGCGGGCGTGCCACCTCGATCTTGCGGAGCTGCGCGGCCTTGACGCCGAGCGCCTCCACGGAGATCTCGATGCCGGGCGCGATGACCCCGCCGACGTACTCCCCGCGCGCGGAGACGGCGTCGAAGGTGGTCGCCGTGCCGAAGTCGACGACGATCGCCGGGCCGCCGTACAGCTCGTTGGCGGCGACCGCGTTGATGATGCGGTCGGCGCCGACCTCCTTGGGGTTGTCGAACTGCACCGGTACCCCGGTCTTGACGCCGGGCTCGACCAGCACCGAGGGCACGTCGCCGTAGTAGCGGCGGGTGACCTCGCGCAGCTCGTGCAGCACCGAGGGCACCGTCGCGCAGATGGCGATGCCGTGGATGCCGTCGCCCAGTTCCTCGCCGAGCAGCGGGTGCGTGCCCATCAGGCCCTGGAGCAGCACCGCCAGCTCGTCGGCCGTGCGGCGCGGGTCGGTGGACACGCGCCAGTGCTCGACGATGTCCTCGCCGTCGAAGAGACCGAGGACGGTGTGGGTGTTGCCGACGTCGATCGTGAGCAGCATCCGTGTCACTCCGCCGGGCGCAGGTCCAGGCCGATGTCGAGCACCGGCGAGGAGTGGGTGAGGGCACCGACGGCCAGGAAGTCCACACCGGTGTCGGCGTAGGCGCGGGCGTTCTCCAGGGTGAGCCGCCCGGACGCCTCCAGCTCGGCGCGGCCGGCCGTGACGGCGACGGCCTCGGCGCACTCACCGGGGGTGAAGTTGTCCAGCAGGATCAGGTCGGCGCCCGCGTCGACCGCCTCGCGCAGCTGGTGCAGGGTGTCGACCTCCACCTCGACGGGCAGGTCCGGGAAGGTCTCCCGTACTGCCGTGAACGCCTGGGTGACGCCGCCGGCGGCGAGTACGTGGTTGTCCTTGACCAGGGCGGCGTCGGAGAGCGACATGCGGTGGTTGACGCCGCCGCCGCAGCGCACCGCGTACTTCTCCAGGGAGCGCAGGCCGGGGGTGGTCTTGCGGGTGTCGCGCACGCGCGTGCGGCTGCCCTCCAGCACGTCGGCCCACGCGCGCGTGGCGGACGCGATGCCGGACAGGCGGCCCAGGATGTTCAGCGCGCCGCGCTCGGCGGTCAGCAGGTCGCGGGTGCGGGCGGTGACCGACAGCAGACGCTGCCCGGCCTCCACGAGGTCGCCGTCCTCGACGTGCCGCTCGACCTCGAACTCGTCCTCGCAGACCACGGAGAGCACGGCCTCGGCGATCCTGAGGCCCGCCACCACGCCGGCCTCGCGGGCGACGAAGTCGGCGGTGGCCACCGCGTCCTCGGGGATGGTCGCCACCGTGGTCACGTCCACGCCGCCGGCCAGATCCTCCTGGACGGTGACGTTGGCGATGTCCTCGATCTCGACGGGGTCGAGCCCGGCCTCGGCCAGCAGCGCGGCGAGCGCGGGGTCGAGACCGCACTCCAGTTGCTCTTCGCCCTCCTCGTCCGCGCCGCAGGCGCAGCCGTCGCCGCAGCCGCCGGTCGGGGCGAGGGGAAGGTCGTCGGTGCTCACGTTCGTCACTGCTCCTGGGGAGGCGGGTTCACCCGGTGGACAGAGATGTCACCGGGCAGGGGGGAAGTCTGCGCTCTCGGTGGTGCGTACGGCCAGCGAACGGTCCGCGCGGAGGGTCACCACCAGGTGGCGCCGCCAGTGGAGGTCGTCGCGGCCGGGGTGGTCCTCGCGCCAGTGGCAGCCGCGGGTCTCCTCGCGCAGCGCGGCCGCGGCGACCAGGACGCGGGCCACGTCCAGGAGGTTGGTGGTCTCCCAGGTGTCGACGCCGGGCTCGGCGGTCTTGCCCTCGCCGTCCAGGGCGTCGCCGGCGCGGGTGTGCAGCTCCGCGAGGCGCCGGGCCGCGCGCTCCAGGGAGGCGGCCGAGCGGAGCACACCCGCGCCCTCGGTCATGATCCGCTGGACGGCGAGCCGGTCCTCGGGCGCCAGCAGGGGGTGCGCGGGGGTGCCGGAGTGCGGGACGGGCGCGGGCACGCGCGGGCCGTTCCCGGCGTGCCCGGCCTGCTCCGACGCGATGTCCGCGGCGAGGCGCTCGGCGTAGACGAGCCCTTCGAGCAGGGAGTTGGAGGCGAGCCGGTTGGCGCCGTGCACCCCGGTGCAGGCGACCTCCCCGCACGCGTACAGGCCGGGGACCGTCGTACGGCCGCGGTCGTCGGTGCGGACACCGCCGGAGGCGTGGTGGGCGGCCGGGGCGACCGGGACGGGCTCGGTGACCGGGTCGATGCCGTGGGCGCGGCAGGCGGCCAGGATCGTCGGGAAGCGGTGCTCCCACATATGGGCGCCGAAGTGCCGGGCGTCGAGATACATGTGGTCGGCGCCCACCTCGGCCATCCGCCGCATGATGGCCTTGGCGACGATGTCGCGCGGGGCAAGCTCGGCCAGCTCGTGCTGGCCGGCCATGAAGCGCGTGCCGTCGGCGTCGACCAGGTGGGCGCCCTCGCCTCGCACCGCCTCCGAGACCAGCGGCTGCTGGCCCTCGGCGTCGGTGCCGAGGAAGAGCACGGTCGGGTGGAACTGCACGAACTCCAGGTCGCTGACCTCGGCGCCCGCGCGCAGCGCCAGCGCCACGCCGTCGCCGGTGGCGACCGGGGGGTTGGTGGTCGAGGAGAACACCTGGCCCATGCCGCCGGTGGCGAGCACCACGGCGGGCGCGTGCACCGCGCCCACGCCGTCGTGCTGGCCCTCGCCCATGACGTGCAGGGTGACACCGGCCGTGCGGCCCTCGGTGTCGGTGAGCAGGTCCAGGACGAGCGCGTTCTCGATCGTGCGCAGGCCCCGCGCGCGGACGGCGTCGACCAGCGCGCGGGAGATCTCCGCACCGGTCGCGTCGCCGCCCGCGTGGGCGATGCGGCGCCGGTGGTGGCCGCCCTCGCGGGTGAGCTGGATGGAGCCCGCGTCGTCGGTGTCGAACCGGGCGCCGGTGGCGATCAGCCGCCGTACGGCGTCGGGGCCCTCGGTGACCAGGAGGCGTACGGCGTCCTCGTCGCACAGGCCCGCGCCCGCGACCAGGGTGTCGTCCCGGTGCTGCTCGGGGGTGTCGCCGTCGCCCAGGGCGGCCGCGATGCCGCCCTGCGCCCAGCGGGTGGAGCCGTCGTCCAGGCGGGCCTTGGTCACGACGACCGTCGTCAGCCCGGCCGCCTCGCAGCGCAGCGCGGCGGTCAGGCCGGCCACGCCGGAGCCGACCACCACGACGTCGGCCGGGATGGACCAGCCGGGGGCGGGGGCGTGCAGTCGTATGCCGGTGGTGGTCACAAGGCGGCTCCAGGGCTGCCGAAGGTGAGCGGGACGTTGTCGATCAGCCGGGTCGAGCCGACCCGCGCGGCGATCGCCAGGACCGCCTCGCCGGTGAAGTCGTCGGCGATCTCGGTGAAGTCGGCCGGGTCGACCAGGGCGAGGTAGTCCAGGTCGAGCGGCGGGTCGAAGCGGGCGGCGTCGTCCAGGGTCTGGCGGGCGGCCGCGCGGACGGCCGCCGGGCCGCCGGGCGCGACGGTGGCCACGGCGTGCGCGTCGGCCGCCGCCCGCGACTCGCCTATGGCGCTCAGCGCCTCGGCACGCGCGTGCGTGGACGGCACCTCCAGGGCGCGGGCACGCAGCGCCTCCTGGGCCGCGTGCCGGTCCCGGCCCGCGAACAGGGCGCGGGACAGGGTGAGGGCGGTGGCGCGCTCGGCGGGGGCGAGGTAGCGGTTGCGGCTGGACAGGGCGAGCCCGTCCTCCTCCCGGACGGTGGGCACGCCCACGATGTCCACGCCGAAGTCGAGATCCCGGACCATGCGCCGGATGAGCGCAAGCTGCTGGGCGTCCTTCTGCCCGAACAGGGCCACGTCGGGGCGGGTGAGGTGCAGCAGTTTGGCGACGACGGTGAGCATGCCGTCGAAGTGGCCGGGACGGATGGCGCCCTCCAGGCGGCCGCCCATGGGGCCCGCGGTGATCCGCACCTGGGGCTCGCCGCCGGGGTAGACCGCCGCCACGGCCGGGGCGAACACCGCGTCGGCGCCCGCGCGGCGGGCGAGCGCGAGGTCGGCGTCCACGGCGCGCGGGTAGCGGTCGAGATCCTCGCCCGCGCCGAACTGGAGCGGGTTGACGAAGACGGTGACGACGACCTCGCCGTCCGCCCCGGCGATCTCGCGGGCGGCGCGGATCAGCGTGGCGTGGCCCTCGTGCAGGGCGCCCATGGTCATCACGACGGCACGGCGGCCGTGGCGCACGCGTGCGTGCAGCTCGTCGGCGGTGCTCAGCAGGGCGGTGGTCATCGGTCGTTCCCCTCGGGGCCGTTCTCTTCGTCGTCTCCGCCGGCATCAGAGCCGGTGCCGGTGCTGCTGCCGGTGCCGGTGCCGGTCTCCTGGTCGGCGAGCACGCCGAGCAGATCCTCGGCCAGCTCGGCCTTGAGCAGGCCGTGCGCGAGGGCGCGGTCGGCGGTCGCGCGGGCCATCGCCACATAGCCGGCGACGGTCTGCGGGGAGTGCTCCCGCAGCTCGGCGATGTGCGCGGCGACGGTGCCCGCGTCCCCGCGCGCGACGGGGCCGGTGAGGGCGGCGTCGCCGAAACGCAGGGCGTTGTCCAGTGCGGCGCCGAGCAGCGGGCCGAGCATCCGGTCGGGGGCGCCCACCCCGGCGGTGCGCAGCAGCTCCATGGACTGGGCGACGAGGGTGATCAGGTGGTTGGATCCGAGGGCGAGGGCCGCGTGGTAGAGCGGACGGCTCTCCTCGCTGATCCACTCCGGCTCGCCGCCCATCTCGATGACCAGGGCCTCGGCCGCGAGCCGCAGCTCCTCGGGCGCGGTGACGCCGAAGGAGCAGCCCGCCAGGCGCTGGACGTCCACGGGGGTGCCGGTGAAGGTCATGGCCGGGTGCAGCGCGAGCGGCAACGCGCCCGCGCGCAGGGCCGGTTCGAGCACCGAGACGCCGTACCGGCCGGAGGTGTGCACGAGGAGCTGGCCGGGGCGGACGGCGCCGGTCTCGGCGAGGCCGGTGACCAGGCCGGGCAGGGCGTCGTCGGGGACGGTGAGCAGCACCAGGTCGGCCCGCCGGAGCACCTCGGCCGGGGGCACCAGCGGCACCCCGGGCAACGTCTTCCCTGCGCGCCTGCGGGAGGTGTCGGAGACGCCGGAGACGGCCACCGGGCGGTGCCCGGCGAGCTGGAGGGACGCGGCCAGGGCGGGGCCCACGCGTCCGGCGCCCACGACGCCGACGGTGAGCCGCGCGGGGCGGTCCTGGGTGCCTGTGCCGGCTGTGCCGTCAGGGGGATGGACTGTACTCACGCGACCGTGACCTTCCCGTTCCAGTCCGCTCTGGGTACCGGACGATTTCTCGTCATGTTAACGCTATCCGGCGTCCGGGCCCCGGTCGTCCACAGGCTGTGGGCGCACCGACCCGCACCGACCCGCCCCGCGCGGAAACCGGTACCCTCGCGGTGCCCGGCGCGGCATGATCCCCCTCATGAGCGACACGGACGGCCAGGAACACCCACTCTCCCCACTCTCCATACGCGAGCGACGCCGGACAGCCCTGCGTACGGCGCCCCGCGCGCTGTCGCGCGGAGGCTGGCGCGGCACGCTGCGCGAGCGCCTGACCGCGCTGACGGAGGCGGCGCCCGGGGTGTACGACCTCGACGAGCCCACCGACCTCTACGGCGACGGCGTGGTGGCCGCCCTGGAACGCCGGGTCGCGGAGCTGCTCGGCACCGAGGCGGCCGTGTTCTTCCCGACCGGCACCATGGCCCAGCAGGTCGCCCTGCGCTGCTGGGCCGCCCGGACCGGCAACCCCGCGGTCGCCCTGCACGCGCTGTCCCACCCCGAGGTGCATGAACGCCATGCGTTCAGCCAGGTCAGCGGCTTGCGCCCGGTCGTCGTCAGCCATGAGCCGCACCCGGTGACGGCCGCCGAGGTGCGCGGCCTGGACGAGCCCTTCGGCGCACTCATGCTGGAACTCCCGCTGCGCGACGCCGGGTTCCTGCTGCCGTCCTGGGAGGAGTTGACCGAGGCGGTCGAGGCCGCGCGGGACCGCGAGGCGGTGGTGCACTTCGACGGCGCCCGCCTGTGGGAGGCCACCGACCACCTCGGCCGCCCGCTGGACGAGATCGCGTCCCTGGCCGACAGCGTCTATGTGTCGTTCTACAAGTCCCTCGGCGGCCTGGGCGGCGCCGCGCTGGCCGGTCCCGCGAGCCTCGTGGAGGATGCGCGCACCTGGCGGCACCGGTACGGGGGCACGGTCTTCCAGCAGTTCCCGACCGCGCTGTCGGCACTCGTCGGGCTGGAGCGGGAGCTGCCGAGGCTGCCCGAGTACGTACGGCACGCGCGCGTGGTGGCCGCCGCGCTGCGCGAGGGGTTCGCCGCGGCGGGGCTGCCGTGGGCGCGGGTGCACCCCGGGGTGCCGCACACCCACGACTTCCAGGTCTGGCTGCCGTTCGAGCCCGAGGTGCTGGCGGAGGCGGCCGTCGCGCAGGCCGAGGAGACCGGCACGCTGCTGTTCGCCGGCGCCTGGAGCTCCCGCGGTCCGGGCCTCGCCGTCACGGAGGCCGGCGTGCGCGCGGCGGGCCTGGCGTGGACGGCGCGGGACGTACGGGACGCGGCCGTGGACTTCGCCGGACGGCTGGGCTGAGCCCGCTGCCTCACGGACGCCCCCTGCGTCGACCGCGGCCGTCGGTCCAGGGGGCGTTGTCGGTGGCGGGGGGCACCATGGGGACATGAGCGTGACCATCGACATCGCGGGGCTCCCGGCGGAGCGCATCTCCGTGGTGCCCTCACCGCTGGCCGAGCTGGGCCTGTCCCTGCACGCGCTCAGCGAGCCGGGCCACCACCCGGAGCTGCGGGGCTGGGTGACCGCCGTCTCCGGCCGGCTGGACCCGTACCTGGCCGACCGGCTGTGCGAGGCGGACTTCCTGTGGCGTACGACGTTCTCGGACGTGTTCGCCCCGTTCGCCGGACTCCCCGGCCGGCGCGGGCTGCCGGGCGGAACGCTCGCCGAGGAACTCGACATGCTCGACAAGCTGACGGACGAGCAGTTCGTGGACGTGGCGCTGGAGTTCACCTGCCACTCCCAGTACTCCCAGCGGAGCGCCGGCCCGCTGGGTGACCCGGAGCTGCGCCGCCGCGCCCTGGACCTGGCCGCCGCGCGGGGCCCCGTCCAGGAGCGGTTCGCGAGCCGGCTGCTCCAGGACCCGCCCGCGATCCGTGCCTGGTTCCGGCAGCTGGTGCTCGACTGCGACGAGGCGTTCTTCGCCGGCACCTGGGCCCGGCTCCAGCCCCAACTGGCCGCCGACGCCCGGCACAAGACCGAGCTGCTGCGCCGCAAGGGCCCCGCCGAGGCGCTCTCCTCGCTCTCCGGCGCGGTGTCGCTGGACGAGGAGGCCGCGCTCATCACGGTCGACAAGCTCCTGGTCGGCCGGGGCACCACGGGCGACGGCGGTCTGACCCTGGTGCCGACCAGCCTCGGCTGGCCGCATGTGCTGGTGCTGCACCGGTACGGCTGGCAGCCCGTGATCACCTACCCCGCCCAGGCCACCCGCCCCGAGGCACCCACCGTCGAGCAGCTCACCCTCCGCATGGAGGCCCTCGCCCACCCCACGCGGTTGCGCCTGTGCCGCCATCTGGCCCGCGCCCCGCACAGCACGAGCGAGCTGGCCGACGCGCACGGCATGTCCGCGCCGGAGATATCCCGGCACCTGGCCGTGCTGAAGAAGGCGGGCCTGATCACCAGCTGCCGGCGCGGCCGGTACGTCCAGCACCAGCTGGACCTGGCCGCGGTGTCCCGCCTGGGCAGTGACTTCATCGAGGGCGTCCTGCGCTGAGACCCCGAGGGCACGGGGACCTACAGGTGGCCGCCCGCCCGCACGAGGCCCGTCTCATAAGCGAGGACGACCACCTGGACGCGGTCGCGCAGCCCCAGCTTGGTGAGGATGCGGCCCACATGGGTCTTCACCGTGGCCTCGGACAGGACCAGGCGGGCGGCGATCTCGCCGTTGGACAGACCCTGGGCGACCAGGATCATGACCTCGCGCTCGCGCTCGGTGAGCCGGGCCAGCTCCGCGTGCCGGGGCTCCCGCACGGCCGAGGGCAGCATCGGGGCGAACCGGTCGAGCAGCCGGCGCGTGGTGGAGGGGGCAACGACCGCGTCCCCGCTGTGCACCGCGCGGATCGCGCTGAGCAGCTCGCCCGGCGGCACGTCCTTGAGCATGAAGCCGGAGGCGCCCGCCTTCAGCCCGGAGAACGCGTACTCGTCCAGGTCGAACGTGGTCAGGATGAGCACCTTCGGCGGCTCGGGGTCCGCGCAGACGCGCCGGGTCGTCTCCACCCCGTCCAGCTTGGGCATGCGCACGTCCATCAGGACCACGTCGACGTGGGTGGTGCGCAGCACCTCGAGCGCCTCCACCCCGTCACCCGCCTCCGCGACGACCTCCATGTCCGGCTGGGCGGCGAGCACCATCCGGAAACCGGTGCGCAGCAGCACCTGATCGTCGACGAGCATGACTCTTACGCACCCTACCGGGTTCGGGCTGTCTGAGGCAGTCATGCAAGCCAGGGTACGCAGCGAAGAGCCCCGTTCACCGGCCGCATGAGCGGGGCTGGGCCAGCGCTGCGTATTACCTACGATTTCCGCATCGCTGGCACTGGCACGGTGGCCACACGGAGGACAGCAGTGGGGGTAAGTCGTCCGTGCTCCAAACAATCCTCTGAGGGTTCCAGGTGCGCCCGCTGTCGCGAGAGACCCGAAGCGTCAGTAGTGGCCGTTCCGCGTCCTCCGCGTCACCCGCGCCGTCCCGGACACTCACTGATGACCTACCGGGTGCCGCCGCATGTAGACGTTGCAGTCGGTCACGGTCGTCATGTCGCCCCCGGCACGCGCACGATCTCGCACGGAGGCAAGTTCGGCGCAGCCGGCGCACCCCTCGACGGGGACCGGTTCAGGGTCCAGCCGCAACGGCAGTTCAACCGGCGAAGCGCTGTAGCGCGTGGGTTCGGTGGTCATGCCATCCGACGCTAGAGATCACCCCGGGCGGCGACAATGGCAGTTCAGTTCAAGATCATCAGGAAGTGCCACGAGGCGTCAAACGGGCAAACCCACCGTGTCAGCCAGCGAGCGTATGTCACTCGTCAGCGTCCTTCTCTTGGCCACGATGCGGCCGAGAATGTCACGGGCATAGCGCTGGTTCGGCAGCCACTCGGGAGCGGCGTCGCGGATACCGGCCAAGGTGTCGACGGCTTGCCCGTACTGCCGTGTGCTGGCGTAGGCGTTGGCCACGTCGAGCAGGTGACGATTGCGATTGTTCGAGGTGGGCCGGAGCCCCCCTGCCGGGATCTTCGCGGCAAGTTGGAGCACCACGTCCGGGCGGTCCAGGACCATGGCGTTCTCGGTCCGCTTGAGCGTCACCGTGATCGGGCCGAACGCCCGCAGGAAGTCCTCGCCAGGGGTGAACTCCCGCCCCAGGGCCACAGCGGCGGAGTGGGCCAGTCTCAGCGCGTCCTCAGCCTCTTCCGCACGATTGTCCCGCACGGCGGCAGCCGACAGACGCAGCAGCAGCCACCCCCACGCGCTGAGTTCGTCCGGGGTCGCCCGTGAGAGCCGGGGTTCCGTTTCGTCGGCCCACTGAGTGGCCAACTCCCGCGCCTCACCGAGCTTGCCCTGCCGCAGCAGCAGCCAGCACATTGTGTTGACCGTGGACGCTCCTTGCAGCCGGTCCGCAGAGCCGTCCAGAGCGGCCCGCAGGCACCACTCAGCCGCTTCGAACTGCCGGGTCTGCGTCAGAAGCCAACCGGTGAGCTGCAACAGGCGTACGCGGACGGCGCGCCCCTCCGGGTCGAGCTGAGCCACCGTGTCAGCATCCCGCAACAGAAGGGGCAGCACCGCCCGCAACTCTGCGAACCGGTCACCGGAGAACAAGGGCAAGGCAGCGCTGAGAGCGCCGCGCACCCCTGCCACGGTCGGCGGCTCGTCCAACTCGGCGGCGTTCCTCAGCGGAGCAGTCACCGCCCTTCTGACTGCTGCCCACTGATCAAGAGTGGCGGGGCTCGCCGCCTCTTTCACAGATTCCGCAACAAGCCGAGTGGTGGGCACCCTGAGCGAGGCAGCGAGCCGACGCACGGTTTCCAAGCGCGCGTCCTGCCGCTCACCCTGTTCGAGTTTGCGGATCAGCGAGACAGACACCCCGGACTCATGGGCGAGTTCCCGTTGGGTCATCCCCCGACGCTTGCGAACGTCCCTGAGCCGGTCACCCAAGTTGGCAGGCATGAGCCGAGAGTACGCCCGCCTACTGGGTGCCGCAGAGGACTTGACCACTGGGCGGGACCGCCGGCTGAAGCGGTGCCCTCTGAAACCCGTACCGGGGCCAGGCTGCCATTACGTTCCGGCCCCTGATCCGGGTGTCAAGGAGCACTCCCCACCCCTAACAGTGCCGTTCTAACCCCACGGCAGCGTCATTGCCGCAGCTCAGTGCGGTACGGGCGGCGGGAAAAGGCCGCACACTCAGGGCACGCGTTCCGAGCTTGAGCCGGGATCGCCGGGGCGGTAGTCCGTCGAACTTTCAGCGCGCCCACCCCAGGGGTCGTACACGACAAAGCCGCCCACCCCAGCGGGGCAGACGGCCTGTTGTGCCGAGTCGGTTACGCGTCGTCGCTCAGTGCCCGGTACAGCGTCGCGCGGGACACCTTGAGAGCCTTGGCAATGGCCGTGACGCTCTCCCCGGCAGCCTTGCGAGCACGGGCCGCAGCGAGCTTGTCAGCGTCCATCACAGCGGGTCGGCCACCGGTACGCCCCTGCGCCTTGGCAGCGTCCAGACCCGCCCGCGTGCGCTCCACGATCATGTCCCGCTCCAGCTCAGCGAACGCCACCATCATCGTGAAGAAGAACTTCCCCTCACCCTTGGGGGAGTAGCTACCGGCCAGCGTGCCCGTCAGGATGCGCAGGCTGATCCCCCGAGAGTGCAGATCCTCAGCGATGGTCAGCACGTCTTTCGTGGAGCGCCCCAACCGGTCCAGCTTCCACACGCACAGAGTGTCGCCCTCCCGCATGTAGTCGAGAGCGGCTATCAGGCCCGCGCGGTCCGCGTTCTTGCCGGACGCCTTGTCCTCGAAGATCCGGGAGCACCCGGCGTCGCTCAGCGCGTCCGCCTGGAGCTGTGCATCCTGCGCGTTGGTGCTGACTCGCTTGTAGCCGATGAGGGTTCCGGTGTTCGTGTTCGTCGTCATGCAGGAATCGTCTCAGAACTCGTCTCACAACACCAGAGATTGCGGGCATGTTTTGAGACGGGTTTTGAGGCACACTTTCCCGCCCCGGGACCGGTCGGCGGGGTCGTCTCATAAACCATCGTTTGATGGACACCCCGCCAACCGTCACGCACAGCAACTCCCCGCACAAAAGCCCCGATCAGCCATGCGCGAGTTTCCCCTCCCAGACGCGCAGACGAGAACCGCCCGGGGGGTACCCGCCTGGGGGTCACCCTGGCAGCGACACGCCCCGCCAACCCTCATAACCCGACAGCTTCCGACGTGCACCAAAACGCTTGTCCATGGCAGTGAACAAGGCACGCTTACCCGTCACCGTTCCCAACGAACGAGCCAACACCGGCTCCGCCGACGCGAACGCCTCCCACACGGCAGAGGTGCGCACGTGTGTGCCGTACGGCGCAGCCCCCAGGTTCCGCACCCACGAAGCGGGATCATTCAGCGGAGCCCGGAAGGCGTCGAACTGCGATGCCAGCGAAAGGAGTTGAGTGGACCGCGCATCCGATGCCGACTCGATCTCATTCGCCACCGCGCGCAGATCCCGCATCACGGTCACAGGTACGTTCACGGGAGCCGGGAGGGCGTCCAGCTCCAGAGTCGGGGCGTCCGCTCGTTCCGTGTGCCAGGCTTGATCGTCGCCGTCCATGGAATGCATTGCGGCGAACCGGTGATCTCGCATGGCGTCACCCAGCGATTTGCGGCGCTCTTCAGTGTTCTCGCCTGCGTCGAACACGTCCGCCAGGCCGCGCAGCCACTCACCCATCCCGCGACGGATCAGCGGCCAGTCTCGCCACTCGCCGCCCGGCGTCGTCCATTGCGCCCCCGACCACACGAAGGGTGTCGGCGCGCTCGCCCTGTCCGCGTACCGGGAGGCGGTTTCCAGCGCGCTACGAGCCGCAGTGTCAGCTATGTACTTACTCACTCAAACCTCTTACACGAGACATTCAAGGCAGATCACCCCCGCTGTCTTGCCCACCCAAGTGACCCAAGGTGACTCGACAGGTACCCAGAAGGGGGCTCAAGAGACTATCAAACGGGCAGTTCAAGCCGTGATTAGGTGAAGAGAGAGGAACAAAAACAACACCGCTGTAGAGAGAGCCGGAAGCGCGCGCAACATCGTCATTCACCACCGCACCACCGCAGTTACGCGCCTGATGAAGCAGGTTCCGCCCACTCGATCGTGACGCGTGAGTCACCGTCGAACTTGGTTCCCCGGCGAGGGGCCTTGCGAATGATCACGCGATCGATGGCAAGGCGCAGCAGGTCACGGCGCAAGGGCAAGTCGGCAGCCTCCCACGCCTCTACAAGAATCTCCCGCTCGACGCTCAGGAACGGCAGGCTCAGTGGACCGTCGCCGACATACCTGTCCACGTCCTTCCGGGCCAGTTCCACCGCGTCACTCGCGTCTCGCAGCATCGGTGCGAAGTAGCGAGCGGCGGCACCGTCGTACACGCCCTTCTGGCGGTCCCCCAAGAGGCGCTGCAAGCCCCTCTCGGCCACGCGCAGAGCCGTACGGGCCGCCTGCTCCTCTTCCGTCTCCTCCGGCCGCACACGGGCCGTCCAGCGCTCCGAGACGACATGCAGGATCGGATCATCGGGCTCGGCAGCCGTCAGGCGGGCAAGCCAGCACTGGAACACGTACTCCTCAAGCTGCGGCCCCCGGGCCGACGCTCGCGCCTCGCAGTCCCGGCCGCCCAACACACCCCCGCACGCGTACGACCGTCCTTGGAACGGGGCCGAGAGCCCACAGCCGGCACACCGGGCCAGTCCGGTAAGGAGATGTTTCGCACGGGTGTCTCGCTTTTCGGGGGCCGGTACGGGAGCCGTCTCCGCAAGCCGGGTCAAGGTGCTCAGCGCCTTACGTTGTTCCGCCTCCGTGACCAATCCGACAGGCGCGCCGTCGCATCCTAGAAGTGCGACGCGCCGCCCCCGCTCGTTCCGGTAGACAGTCGGTCGGGACCCGATCTGCACCATCTGCCAGCCGACGTAGGCCGGGTGCCTCAGCATCCGGGCAATGGACGGATAGCGCCATCCCTTGCCACCAGGGCCGGGCACTCCCGACTCATCGAGCCAGCGCGCCAGATCACGGGTGGACGCACCCTCATGAGCCACGCGCCGGAACATCTCGCGCACCACGTCAGAACGCGACGGCATGCCCTTCGCGGCAGGGGTCACGTCCTCCGAAAGGCGCCGGTCACGCGAGACAGACAGCCCCCACGGCGGACGCCCCGCAACCCAGAGCCCACGGTCCCGCTGTTCCGCCTTGGTGTCGCTCACCCGGCGGGAAAGGATCTCGGAATACTCCCGCGCCTCTTCCGCCCGGTTGATGATCCAGCGACGGTCACGGGATTCGTTGGAGTCCAGCCCGTCCATGTCGAAGATGACGCGCGCCTTGCCGATCACCTTCAGCAGGTCCTCGGCTCCCTTGCGGCTGAACCTGTCGATCGCGTATGCCCAAAGCGCCGGAACCTCCCCCGCCGCAAGCGCCTGCAACGCCCGGTCGAAGTCCGTGCGCTTCACGTCCTTGTACGCGCTTTGCAGGTCCTTCCAGACCTTGCGGACCGCGTACCCGTTGCGGTGCGCCCAGCGGTGCCCCTGCTCCGTCTGCGCGTCGGTGCTCTGCCCCCGGCGGTAGTCGTCCTCGCGCAGTCTCCGGGACTTGCGCGTGTACAGGTCAATGGGCTGGGCCTCGACCTCCCCGCACACGTCACAGGCGAACGGTCCCCCGGCTATGTCCCCGCTCTGTTCCATGACCCGCTTACTCCCCTGATTCATAACAGCGCAGGTCACAGCCTATGTGTATGTGTCCCGCGCTCCTCGACGAGCATCACGCGGATCGCCATCGGGTCCTCTTCCGTGTCTTTCTTGCGGGTCTGTCGTCCGGTGTGCGCGGGGCGCGTCCGTGACAGGTGTCAGTGCGCCGGTTTCAGCGGGAGCAGCGCGCTGATGCGGAAGCCTCCGCCTGGGCGGGGCCCGGCGTCCAGGGTGCCGCCGACCATGCCGATCCGCTCCCGCATGCCGATCAGGCCGTGTCCCTGGCCGTCCGCGCCGCCCTCCTCGTACAGCTCGTGCGGGGCGCCCTTGCCGTCGTCCTCGACCAGCAGGCCGAGCCCGTCGTCGAAGTACACCAGCCGCACGCTCGCGCCCGCCTCGGGCCCGCCGTGCTTGCGGGTGTTGGTGAGCGCCTCCTGCACGATCCGGTACGCGGTCAGCTCCACGCCGCTGGGCAGCGGGCGCGGGGTGCCCTCGACCTTGAAGTCCACGGGCAGCCCGGAGTCCCGGCACTGCTCGATCAGGTCGTCGATCTGCTCCACGTCGGGCTGCGGGACGTACTCCCCGCCCTCCTGGTGCTCGCCGGTGCGCAGCACGCCCAGCAGGCGGCGCATCTCGGCCAGCGCCTGGCGGCCGGTGGAGGAGATAGTCTCCAGGGCCTGGCGGGCCTGGTCGGGGGCGGCGTCCAGGACGTAGGCGGCGCCGTCGGCCTGCACCACCATCACCGAGACGTTGTGCGCGACCACGTCGTGCAGTTCGCGGGCGATGCGGGCGCGCTCGGCGGCGACGGCGACCTTCGCCTGCGCCTCCCGCTCCTTCTCAAGGCGGGCGGCGCGCTCCTCCAGCTGGGCGAAGTAGGCGCGGCGGGTGCGCATGGAGTCGCCGAGCACCCAGGCCAGCGCGAACGGCACCGTCTGGAACACCGCGAGCGCGAGCTGCCCGAGCCCGCTCACCTGCTCGTTCGGCCAGCGCAGCTGCGCCAGCGAGGCCGCGACCAGGCTGGCGGCGAGCGCCAGCCGGGAGGCCCACAGGGCGCCGGTCGCGGCGACCGTGCAGACGATCACCAGCATGGTGAAGTCGGCGACGAGCGGCTCCACGTCCAGGATGAGCTGCGCCAGCCCGGTGACCAGCACCGCGACCAGCATCTGCTCCGGCAGCCGGCGGCGCAGGGCCAGGATCACGCACAGCACCGCGGACATCGTCCAGGACGCGGCGAGGGAGCCGTGGTGGTGCGGGGTGCCGTCCACGTTCACCACGCTCACGCCGGAGATCCCCAGCAGGACGACGGCCCAGAAGCAGTCGACCCCCGTGGGGTGGCGGCGGATGAAGTCATAGAGGCGCTGCACGTAATCAGCCTAGGGAAAGCCGCTGTGCGCACGGGTCAGCCGAGGGGGCGATCCATGCCCGGCACACGTACGCCGCAAGGTGGATGTCCCGGTCCTCCGTACGCCTAGGCTGAACCGGTGCGGAAGCGGGCGGAGCAGGGGTGGCGGGACGCCACCGAGCGGGCGCTGTACGGGCCCGGCGGCTTCTACCGGCGTCCCGAGGGCCCTGCCGGACACTTCCGTACCTCCGTGCACGCCTCGCCGCTGTTCGCCGCCGCCGTGGCCCGGCTGCTGTGCCGGGTGGACGGGGCGCTGGGGCGGCCCGCGGTGCTGGACTTCGTCGATCTGGGCGCGGGACGCGGGGAGTTGGCCCAGGGGGTGCTGGCCGCGCTGCCCGGGGAGGTGGCGGCGCGCACGCGGGCGTACGCCGTGGAGATCGCGGACCGTCCCGAGGGCCTGGACCGGCGGATCGAGTGGCGGGCCGAGGTGCCGGGGGCGGTCACCGGGCTGCTGTTCGCCAACGAGTGGCTGGACAACGTGCCCGTGGACGTCGCCGAGACGGACCGCGCGGGGGTGCCCCGGCTGGTGCTGGTCGCGCCGGACGGCACCGAGCGGCTCGGTGAGCCGGTGGCGGGCGCGGAGGCGGAGTGGCTGGCCAGGTGGTGGCCCGTGCGCGGGGAGGAGGGGCTGCGGGCGGAGATCGGGCTGCCGAGGGACCGGGCCTGGGCAGGCGCCGTCGGCCGGGTGGAGCGGGGGCTCGCGGTGGCGGTGGACTACGCGCACACGCTCGGCACCCGCCCGCCCTTCGGCACGCTCACCGGGTTCCGGGACGGCCGGGAGACGGCTCCGGTGCCCGACGGGACGTGCGACATCACCGCGCATGTCGCGCTGGACGCCTGCGCGGCGGCCGGAAGCGCCCACGGCACCCCGCGCCTGCTCACCCAGCGCGAGGCCCTGCGCGCGCTGGACGTCACCGGCGCACGCCCCCCGCTCACGCTCGCCACCACCGACCCCGCCGCCTACGTACGCGCCCTCGCGAGCGCCGGAGCCGCCGCCGAACTGACCGCACCGGGCGGCCTCGGCGACTTCGGCTGGCTCCTCCAGCCGGCCGGCCTGCCCGAGCCACCACTGCGGTGACCACTCGGCGCCACTCGCCGCTACTCGTCGCTACTCGTCGCTACTTGTCGATGTCGCCGACCACGAAGAACAGCGACCCCAGGATCGCCACCATGTCCGGCACCAGCGTCCCCGGCAGCAGCTCGCCCAGCACCTGGATGTTGTTGTAGGACGCCGACCGCAGCTTCAGCCGGTACGGGGTCTTCTCGCCCTTGCTGACCAGGTAGTAGCCGTTGATGCCGAGCGGGTTCTCGGTCCAGGCGTAGGTGTGCCCCTCGGGCGCCTTCAGCACCTTGGGCAGCCGCTGGTTGACCGGGCCGGGCGGCAGCTCCGCGAGCCGGTCCAGACAGGCGTCCGCGAGGTCGAGCGCGTTGTGGGTCTGCGCCAGCAGCACCTCGAAGCGGGCCAGGCAGTCGCCCTCGGTCCGGGTGACGACCTTCAGGGTGTCCTGGAGGTCCCCGTAGGCGAGGTACGGCTCGTCGCGGCGCAGGTCGAAGTCGACGCCGGAGGCGCGCGCGACGGGCCCGCTCACGCCGTACGCGTGCACGGCCCGCGGGGTGAGCGCCCCCACGCCCCGTGTGCGCCCCCGGAAGATCTCGTTGCCGAGGACCAGGTCGTCGAAGACGTCCATGCGGGAGCGGACGGCGACGACGGCGTCCCGCGCGCGCCCGGTCCAGCCGTCGGTGAGATCCTCCTTGAGGCCGCCGACCCGGTTGAACATGTAGTGCATACGGCCGCCGGAGACCTCCTCCATCACGGTCTGGAGCACCTCGCGCTCCCGGAACGCGTAGAAGACGGGGGTGATCCCGCCCAATTCCAGCGGGTAGGAGCCGAGGAACATCAGGTGGTTGAGCACCCGGTTCAGCTCGGCGAGCAGGGTGCGGGTCCACACCGCGCGCTCGGGCACCTCCATGCCGAGCATCCGCTCGACGGCGATGACCACGCCCAGTTCGTTGGAGAACGCCGACAGCCAGTCGTGCCGGTTGGCCAGCATGATGATCTGCCGGTAGTCACGGGCCTCGAACAGCTTCTCCGCGCCCCGGTGCATATAGCCGATCACCGGCTCGGCGCGCTGGATGCGCTCGCCGTCCAGCACCAGCCGCAGCCGCAGCACGCCGTGCGTGGAGGGGTGCTGGGGGCCGATGTTGAGCACCATGTCGGTGCTCTCGGCGGCACCGCCGATCCCGACCGTGGTCTCCGTGGCAGTCATGCGTCCCAGTCTCCCCTACGCCCGGGGAGCCAGGGTCAGGAAGCCGCGCTGCGCAGCCCCTCCAGGTCGATGTGCTCGGTCTCGTCGTGGGCGGTGAGGTCGATGACCTGGCCCACGTCGTACGCTCCGGCGGGCTTGTAGGCGGACTCGGCGTCCGACTCGTGCGGCGCGAGGGCCTCCTGCCCGACCACGTTGGCCAGATCCTCGTTGCGCACCTCCGTCGCCGCCGAGCCGTCCTTCTGCGTACCGAAGAAGTCGAACCCGCCCTCGACCTGCGGACGCCGCGCGGGCGCGGCCGGTACCACGGCGACGGCGGTCGGCACGGCGAAGTGCCCGGCGGACCGGGCGGGCACGACGGCCGTACCGGTGGTGTGCGCCCGCGCCTCCTCCGGAGCCGGCTCGTCCGGGGTGGTGTGCGCCTCGGTCACTTCGCCTTCGGGGTCCACGGGTCCCAGGCCCTCGGCGCCCGCCCGGGGCCCCTCGGCGGGCTCGGTGAACTCGCCGGCCCCGGTGCCCTCACCGTCCGAATCCCCTTTGGCAGCGGCCTCGGCCTCGGTCTCCGCCGGTCCGGCCGCCGCGCTCTCGTCGGTCTCAGGGGTCCCAGGGGTCTCAGGGGTCTCGTCGGAATGCGCGGTCTCAGGGGTGACCGGCGTCTCAGGGGTCACCGGGGTCTCCGGCTCCTCGCCCTCCGGCTGCCCGGCCGTCAGCTCCAGGCGCGCCAGGGCGGTCGCGGCCCTCAGGAACAGCTCCGCGCGCGCGGCCGGCCCGGGGGAGACGGGCTCCGCCGCCGGAGCCTCGACGGTCTGCTCCACAGCGGCCGCGCCCTCGGCGGACGGCAGGGCGAGGGCGCCGGATTCCGGGGCCGCCTCGATCTCCAGCAGCCGCCGCCCCTCAAGGGCGGTGGCGCGCTCGGTCTCCGCGGTGGCGTACCGGCGCAGCAGGGCGGCGTGTTCGCCCCGCAGCCCGGCCAGTTCGGCGCGCTTGGCCCGCAGGCGCCGCTCCAGCCCGGCCCGCAGCTCGCGCGACTCCTCCAGGTCGGTCTCCAGTTCGGCGACCCGTTCGTCGTACCGCCATTCGTCGCTGACCCGCGCGCGGGTCAGCTCGGCGACCTGCTTGCCCGCCTGTGCGTCCCACTGGCGCATCACGACCGCGCCGCCGATCGCCGTGAGCGCGGCGACGGCCGCCAGGGCGCGCACCACCCCGAGGGAGGAGAACACCCACGGGGCCAGCGCGCAGACGACGGCGACACCGGCGATCACGGAGGGAGGCAACAGCCGGTGCAGAGGCGGGGAATGGCGGTGGCGTCCACGTGGCATGGCCAGAAACTTACCGCGCGTAGGCGTCTTATGGGTCCCCGAGGCGCAAAAACCCTGCCATGCCAAGGGTTCACGGGGGTTCAGGGCCGCGTGCTCAGCGGTCGGTCAGGCGGCCGCTGAGCCACTGGAGGGCGGTCGGGATCTCGCGTCGCCAGGTGTTGAAGTTGTGGCCGCCGCTGTCGAGGATGATGGAGGAGATCCTGGTCCGGCCGGTGGCGCGTACCTGTGTCACGAACCTCAGGGTGTCGGCGTAGTTGTGTTCGCCGATCTTGCTGCTGGTGACGAGCAGGGAGGTGTCGGGCGCGGGCTCGTGCGCGAGGAGCCACCACAGATCGGCGTGATCGCGCAGGCTCCGGTCGCCGTGGAAGAGATCGCCGGTGGTGGGGTCGACGGGTGCCTTGTAGTACGCCGACAGGCCCGCGCCGGCCGTGTACACACCGGGGTGGCGCATGGCGAGCTTCAGGGCGCAGTAGCCGCCGGTGGAGTCGCCGATGATGCCCCAGCTACCCGGGCGGGCGCCGGCCCGGTAGTGCGCGAGGACGGCCTCGGGGAGGTCCTCGGCGAAGAAGGTCTCGGTCTGGGGGCCTCCGGGCACGTCCGCGCACTCGGTGTCGCGCGGGGGCGCCACGGTGGGCCGCATCATCACCAGGATCATCGGCCGCATCCGCCCGTCCTCGGCCAGGTCCCGCGCGGTGGCCGGGTACTTCAGCTTGCTGACGAGGGCCTGCGCGGTACCGGGGTAGCCGGTCAGCACCACCGAGACCGGGAACGTACGGCTGCGGAACCGGGGCTGGAAGTACTCCGGCGGCAGATAGACGTAGGCCGGGGTGGCGATACGGGAGACACGGCCGACGATGTCGACCTTCTGGACCTGACCGACCTTCGAGGCACGCGAACCGGCCCCGCCCGGCACGGCGTTGGTGCTCAGCACCTGGAGCGGGCCGCGCGGGCCGCCCGGTCCGGTGGTGGCCGAGTGGTCGACGAGGACGCCCTGGCCGCTCTCCCGGCCGAGGAGGTCGTCCCAGCCCGCGTAGAAACCGAAGGTCTGGTTGGCGGCCACCCCCAGGGAGCAGATGAGCGCCAGCTGAGTGGCGAGCAGCAGGCCCACCCGGCCGCCGAGCGCGCGCCAGCTCCGCCGGGCCAGGCGGGGCCACAGCCACAGCGTGACCCCGAACAGCATCACGGCGACCGCCACCGCCACCGCCAGAGTTGAGTTGCTCGTGAGACCCATGACTGTCCCTGCCTGCGCTTTCCGCCCGAGTTTCCGTACAGCCGCACGGACTTGCCCCAGGCTTTCCTCGACCTTTGACCCGACTTTCCGGAGCGGGAGGAACCTCTCTCCCCAAGACACCGTCCTAGAGGGCGCAATGTCACCGGATGCCCGATCGGCACCGGGTTTCAAGGTCTCTCGCAGAGCTACGGGATGCGATGTCTGTCAGGATAGATGCGGAATTGTCAGGCGGGGTTCCGCGGCGTCAGAACCGGGCGCGGCGCATACTGCGCGGCCCGCGTCCCGAGGTCGTCCCCACCCTGATCGGCCGGGCCTGTGCCCTCGTCGGCCTGCTCGACATCGCCGCGGGGGTCTTCCCGCGCTTCCGTCACAGCCGTATGCACGCCCTGGCCGAGGCGCTGCCCGGCTCCTTCGGGCCGTTCGCGGCGGCGCTCTCGCTCAGCGCGGGCGTGCTGCTGCTACTGCTCGCGCACGGGCTCAAGCGCCGCAAGCGCCGCGCCTGGCGGGCCGCCGTCGCCCTGCTGCCGGCCGGCGCGGTCGCCGAGTTCGTGTACCGGCACTCACTGCTGGGCGTGCTCATCTCGGTCGCGCTCCTGGTGCCGCTGCTGCGCCACCGCGCCGAGTTCGGCGCGCTGCCCGACCCGCGCAGCCGCTGGCGGGCCCTTGCCAACTTCATCCTCATGAGCGCCGGTTCCCTCGTCCTCGGACTGGTCATCGTCAGCGTCCACCCCGACCGGACCGTCGGCGACCCGAGCCTGGCCGACCGGCTGACCCATGTCGTCTACGGCCTGTTCGGCTTCGAGGGCCCGGTCGACTACCGGGGCAGCACCTCCTGGACGGTCGCCTTCTCCCTCGGCGCCCTCGGCTGGCTCACCGCCGTCACCACCAGCTACCTCGCCTTCCGCCCCGAACACCCCGCCGCCCGCCTCACCGAGGAGGACGAGGCGCGCCTCAGGGACCTGCTGGACCGGCACGGCCGCCGCGACTCCCTCGGCCACTTCGCGCTGCGCCGGGACAAGGCCGTCGTCTTCTCCCCCAGCGGCAAGGCCGCCGTCACCTACCGCGTGGTCTCCGGCGTGATGCTGGCCAGCGGTGACCCCATCGGGGACGTGGAGGCGTGGCCCGGCGCCATCGAGCGCTTCATGGACGAGGCCAAGGCCCACTCCTGGACCCCCGCCGTCATGGGCTGCTCGGAGACGGGCGGCGAGGTGTGGACCCGGGAGACCGGTCTCGACGCCCTGGAGCTGGGCGACGAGGCGGTGGTCGACGTGCCGGATTTCTCGCTCGCCGGACGCGCGATGCGCAATGTGCGCCAGATGGTCAAGCGCATCGAGCGGGCCGGCTACGAGACCCGGGTACGGCGCGTCCGTGACCTCTCCGGCGCCGAGCTGGAACGTGTGCGGCGGGCCGCCGAGGACTGGCGCGGCACCGACAGCGAACGCGGCTTCTCCATGGCGCTCGGCCGCATCGGCGACACCGCCGACGGCGACTGCCTGATCGCCACCGCCCACAAGCAGGACGAGATCCCCGGCCCCTACGGCGACCTGAAGGCGGTCCTGCACTTCGTGCCCTGGGGCCCCGACGGCGCCTCGCTCGACCTGATGCGCCGTGACCGGCTGGCCGACCCCGGCATGAACGAACTCCTCATCGTCGCCGCCCTCCAGGCCGCGCCGAAGTTCGGCATCACCCGGATCTCCCTCAACTTCGCCATGTTCCGCTCCGCCCTCGCGCGCGGCGAGAAGATCGGCGCCGGGCCGGTGCTGCGGGCCTGGCGGGGGCTGCTGGTGTTCCTCTCCCGCTGGTTCCAGATCGAGTCGCTGTACAAGTTCAACGCCAAGTTCCAGCCCCGCTGGGAACCCCGCTTCGTGGTCTACCGCGCCTCCGCCGACCTGCCCCGCATCGGCTTCGCCGCCATGCAGGCGGAGGGATTCGTCGACCTCGCGCTGCCGCTGCCGCGCTTCCTGCGCCGCCGGCGCAACGCCGCCGCCCGGCCCTGCGCGCACGGCTCCCACGAGCCGGGCGTGGGGGCCGCCTGACCCGGCCGGACCAATCCCGCGCGAGCCGCGCGGACCGGCCTCCAGGCCCCGGACCGCCTCGCCGAGGCAGTCCGGAAGGGGCCTGTCCGTCCGGACCCGGGCACTTTCGGCGAGCACCTCGGGGCCTACGCTGAACGTATGAAGAACCTCAGCGGGCGCGGCGAAGTGGCGGGTCTCCCGGCGTGGGACCGCTGCGCGGTCATGGGCGTCGTGAACGTCACCCCCGACTCCTTCTCGGACGGCGGCCGCTGGTTCGACACCACGTCGGCCGTCAAGCACGGACTCGACCTCGCGGCCGAGGGCGCCGATCTGGTCGATGTCGGCGGCGAGTCCACCCGGCCCGGCGCCTCCCGTGTGGAGGAGGCCGAGGAACTGCGCCGCGTGATCCCCGTCGTGCGCGGCCTCGCGGCCGAGGGCGTCACCGTCTCCGTGGACACCATGCGTGCCCGCGTCGCCGAAGGGGCCCTCGCGGCGGGCGCCGTCCTGGTCAACGACGTCAGCGGCGGCCTCGCCGACCCCGGGATGCTGCCCGTGGTCGCCGCCACCGGCGCCCCCTTCGTGGTGATGCACTGGCGCGGCCTCCTGGAGGGCGGCAACGTCCACGGGGTCTACGAGGATGTCGTCACCGAGGTCTGCGACGAACTCCACGCGCGCGTGGAGGCCGTTCTCGCGGCGGGCGTCGCCCCGGACCGCGTCGTCGTCGACCCCGGCCTCGGCTTCTCCAAGGAGGCGGAGCACGACCTCGCCCTCCTCGCCCACCTCGACCGGCTGCGCACGCTGGGCCACCCCCTTCTGGTCGCCGCCTCCCGCAAACGCTTCCTCGGCCACGTCCTCGCCGGCCCGGACGGGGGCGCCCCGCCCGCCCGCGAACGCGACGCCGCCACCGCCGCCGTCTCCGCCCTGGCCGCCGGGGCCGGCGCCTGGGCCGTCCGCGTCCACGAGGTCCGCGCCACGGCGGACGCGGTACGCGTGGCCCGCGCGATAGAGGGCGCACGCGCTGACACCCGGGCGGCTCAGTCCCTCACCGGGGACGCCCGGTGAGCGCCGCGGACGTCGATGTCGAAGAGGTGTCGTCCGCCAACACCACCTACTACGAGGCGATGGAGCGCGGCGACTTCGAAGAGGTGGCGGGACTCTGGCTGGCCCCCGCCGACCTGGGCGTGGACGAGGAGTTCCACGACCCCGCCGACACCGGCGTCGTCTCCTGCGTCCACCCCGGCTGGCCGGTGCTCACCGGGCGCGGCGAGGTCCTCAGGTCGTACGCGCTGATCATGGCCAACACCGACTACATCCAGTTCTTCCTCACCGACGTGCATGTCTCCGTCACCGGGAACACGGCGCTGGTGAGCTGCACCGAGAACATCCTCAGCGGCGGGCCCGCGCCCGAGGAGGGCGAGGAGCTGGGGCCGCTGGTCGGGCAGCTCGTCGTCGCGACCAACGTGTTCCGGCGCACCCCGGAGGGCTGGAAGCTGTGGTCCCACCACGCCTCCCCGGTCCTCGCCACGGCCGACGACGACGACGAGGACGACGAGGGCCAGGACCCCGGAGTCGGCCCCGACGACGGCACGCTCGCCTGACCGGGACCTGGCTGGAATCACCCCGGCCGGGACAAGTGCGGCTGCCGGTCGACGGCACCACCGGTTCCCCCGGGAAACCACCTCGGCGCGCACCGGGTGAACGCTCCCGGTACCGGCGCCGGGCCACGCCCCCGTGGCCCGGCGATGTCAGTGCGCGCGGGTAGATTCGTCCCGAGCCGGTGTGCCGCCCGAGCGCGGCGGCGACCGGCCGTTCCCGACGACTGCAGGAGTGATTCGCGTGGATCGTGTCGCGCTGCGGGGCCTGAAGGCCCGCGGGCACCACGGGGTGTTCCCCAAGGAACGCGAGGAGGGCCAGACCTTCATCGTGGATCTCGTCCTGGGCCTGGACACCCGCCCCGCCGCGGCGGACGACGACCTCACGAAGACCGTGCACTACGGCGTCGTGGCCGAGGAGACCGCCGCCGTGGTCGAGGGCGAGCCGGTCAACCTCATCGAGACCCTCGCCGAGCGGATCGCCCAGACCTGCCTGAAGCACGACGGGGTCCAGGAGGTCGAGGTGTGCGTCCACAAGCCGGACGCCCCGATCACCGTCCCCTTCGACGACGTGACCGTCACCATCCTCCGGAGCCGAGCATGACCCGCCCCTTCACCAAGGGTCACAGTGACCCGACCGTCCAGCCGGTACCCGCGTCCGTGGTCCAGCAGGTCGACGACGCCGACTCCACCCTGCACAACCCCCAGCGGGCCGTGCTCTCCCTCGGCTCCAACCTCGGCAACCGCCTGGAGACCCTCCAGGGCGCCGTGGACGCGCTGGAGGACACACCGGGCGTCCGCGTCAAGGCCGTCTCCCCGGTGTACGAGACGGAGCCGTGGGGCGTCGACCCCGGCAGCCAGCCCTCGTACCTGAACGCGGTCGTGGTCCTGAAGACCACCCTGCCCCCGTCCTCCCTGCTGGAGCGGGCGCAGGCCGTCGAGGAGGCGTTCCACCGGGTCCGCGACGAGCGGTGGGGCCCGCGCACCCTGGACGTCGACATCGTGTCCTATGCCGGACTCACCTCCGAGGACCCCCGGCTCACCCTCCCCCACCCGCGCGCCCACCAGCGGGCCTTCGTCCTCGCCCCCTGGCACGACGTGGACCCCGCCGCCGAGCTGCCCGGCCAGGGCGCGGTGGCCCAGCTGCTGTCGGCCGTCACCAGCGAGGGAGTCGCGCCCCGCGCGGATCTGGAACTCCGACTGCCCGAGTAGTCGTTAAGGTCGACACGACCACGGCCCGCACGGGTCCGGGGGGAGCTGAAGGGACACCGTGAAACAGCTGCGCATCAGGGTGCTGGCAGGCGTGTTCGTCGTCGCCGCGATCCTGTCCTGGTCGGGCGCCCGCCTGTGGAACTCGTTCGGGACACTGCCCGGAGTCCCGGTGGCCGCGCCCATCGTGCTCGCCCTGATCGCCGTGATCCTGTTCGCCACGGCGATCTCCCTGCGCGCCCGCTTCAAGGCCCAGCGCGAGCGCCGCCCCGACGCCAAGGGCGTCGACCCGATGATGGCCGCCCGCGCGGTCGTCTTCGGCCACGCCAGCGCCCTGGTCGCCGCCCTGGTCAGCGGCGTCTACGGCGGCACGGGCATCCTCCTGCTGGAACTCCTCGACATCCCCGCCCGCCGCGACCAGGCCCTCTACGCCGGCTTCTCCGTCCTGGCCGGCTTCGCCGTCATAGCGGCCGCCCTCCTCCTCGAACGCGTCTGCCGCCTCCCCGAGGACGACGACACCCCACCGACGGGACCCACAGGCACAGAACCGGCGGCCTGAGGGCCGCCGGCCCGGGGCGGAGTGCGGAGAGGGCGCGTCAGCGCGCCATGATGAGGCTCATCGCCTCGTTGCGGGTAGTGGCGTCCCGCAGTTGACCGCGCACCGCCGAGGTGATCGTCTTCGCGCCGGGCTTGCGGATACCGCGCATGGACATGCACATGTGCTCGCACTCGACCACGACGATCACACCGCGCGGCTCGAGTATCTCCATCAGCGAGTCGGCGATCTGCGTGGTCATCCGCTCCTGCACCTGCGGACGGCGCGCGTACACGTCCACCAGCCGGGCCAGCTTCGACAGACCCGTGATCTTCCCCGTGACCGCGGGGATGTAGCCCACGTGCGCCACGCCCCGGAACGGGACCAGATGGTGCTCACAGGTGCTGTACACCTCGATGTCCTTCACCAGGACCATCTCGTCGTGACCGAGGTCGAACGTGGTCGTCAGCACGTCCTCCGGGCGCTGCCGCAGCCCGGAGAAGATCTCCCGGTAGGCCCGTGCCACCCGGGCCGGGGTCTCCAGGAGTCCCTCGCGGTCGGGGTCTTCGCCGACTGCTATGAGGAGCTCTCGGACGGCGTTCTCGGCGCGTTTCTCGTCGAACTCACCGAGGGTGCCGTCTCCGGCCGGCATCACGGGGTCGGTCATCTGGTGCCTCGTTCCTGTACGTCAGCGCGCGGGCATGGTGAAATGCCGCGCCCCCCAGGCTAGAACCCGGGGGGCGCGGCAGACATTCCGGCCAGGTGGCCGAGGGGGCGTCAGCTCTCGGAGCGGTCCTCGGGGGACGGCTCCGGGACCGGGCCGTGCTCGGCCGCGGTGGACTTGACCGTGCTGATCGCGGGCGTGGCGCCGTTCGCACCGTTGGTCAGTGCCAGCTCCTTGGGGGAGAGCACCGGCGGGCGGGTGGACGGCGTACGGCGCGAGGAGCCGGTCCAGGCCGGACGCGGGGGGCGCTTGTGGATCGACGCGAAGACCTCGGCGATCTCCTCCTTGCCCAGCGTCTCCTTCTCCAGGAGGGCCAGGACCAGGTTGTCGAGCACGTCCCGGTTCTCGACCAGGATCTCCCACGCCTCGTTGTGCGCGGTCTCGATGAGCTTCTTGACCTCTTCGTCGACCAGCCCGGCGACCTCTTCCGAGTAGTCGCGCTGGTGGCCCATCTCACGGCCGAGGAAGGGCTCGCTGTTGTCGCCGCCGAACTTGATGGCGCCGAGCCGCTCGGTCATGCCGTACTGGGTGACCATCGCGCGGGCCACGTTGGTGGCCTTCTCGATGTCGTTGGCGGCGCCGGTGGTCGGGTCGTGGAAGACCAGTTCCTCGGCGGCGCGTCCGCCCAGCATGTAGGCGAGCTGGTCGAGCATCTCGTTGCGCGTGGTCGAGTACTTGTCCTCGTCCGGGAGCACCATCGTGTAGCCCAGGGCACGGCCCCGGGACAGGATGGTGATCTTGTGGACGGGGTCGGAGTTCGGCGAGGCCGCCGCGACCAGGGCGTGTCCGCCCTCGTGGTACGCGGTGATCTTCTTCTCCTTGTCCGACATGATCCGGGTCCGCTTCTGCGGGCCCGCGACCACACGGTCGATCGCCTCGTCCAGCGCCATGTTGTCGATCAGCTTCTGGTCACCGCGCGCGGTGAGCAGCGCCGCCTCGTTGAGCACGTTGGCCAGGTCGGCGCCGGTCATGCCGGGGGTCCGGCGGGCGACGGCGGCCAGGTCGACGTCGGGCGCGACCGGCTTGCCCTTCTGGTGGACCTTGAGGATCTCCAGGCGGCCCTGGAGATCCGGCGGGTCGACCGCGATCTGCCGGTCGAAACGACCGGGACGCAGCAGGGCGGGGTCGAGGATGTCGGGCCGGTTCGTGGCGGCGATCAGGATGACGCCGCCCTTCACGTCGAAGCCGTCCATCTCGACCAGCAGCTGGTTCAGCGTCTGCTCGCGCTCGTCGTGACCGCCGCCGAGCCCGGCACCACGGTGCCGGCCGACCGCGTCGATCTCGTCGACGAAGACGATCGCCGGGGCGTTCGCCTTGGCCTGCTCGAACAGGTCGCGGACCCGGGAGGCACCGACACCGACGAACATCTCGACGAAGTCGGAACCGGAGATCGAGTAGAAGGGCACCCCGGCCTCGCCCGCGACGGCGCGTGCGAGCAGGGTCTTGCCGGTACCCGGGCGGCCGTACAGCAGCACACCCTTGGGGATCTTGGCGCCGACGGCCTGGAACTTGGCCGGCTCCTGGAGGAACTCCTTGATCTCGTGGAGCTCCTCGACGGCCTCGTCACAGCCGGCGACGTCGGAGAAGGTGGTCTTCGGCGTGTCCTTGGTGATGAGCTTCGCCTTGGACTTGCCGAAGTTCATGACCCGCGAACCACCGCCCTGCATCTGGTTCATCAGGAACAGGAACACGACCACGATCAGGACGAAGGGCAGCAGGGTGAGCAGCACGCCGACGAACGGGCTCTGCTTCGAGGGAGAGACGGTGTATCCCTCGGTGATCTGCTTGTCCTGGAACTTGGTCTGCAGGGTCTGGGCGAGTGCCACACCCTGGTCGCCGATGTAGCTCGCCTGGATCTTCGAGCTGTCCTTGACCTTGACGCCGTCCTTGAGCGTGACCTTGATGGTCTGCTCGTCACCAGTGGTGAGCTTGGCCGACTTGATCTTGTTGTCGTTGATCGCCGCCACGACCTGGCCGGTGTCCACCGTCTTGTAGCCGCCGGAATTGCCGACGACCTGCATCAACACGACCACGGCAAGGACGGCCAGCACGATCCACATGACCGGCCCACGGAAGTATCGCTTCACGTCCATCCACACGGAGCGGTGACGCCCCGTCCCTCCTGCCACAGTGAGTTTGATAAGACAGTTCTTCTGACGGTACCCCAGCCCCGACGTCCGCGGCCGCACTCGGCGGTCCGGACGGACCACGGCCCGTCTTCCAATGCTCCAACGTCATGGAAGCCGCAGGGGTTCCCGATCTTCCCCGGTGATGCGGACCGCTCGGGTCAGCCGCCGTAGACGTGGGGCGCGAGCGTACCGACGAACGGGAGGTTCCGGTACTTCTCGGCGTAGTCGAGGCCGTAGCCGACCACGAACTCGTTCGGGATGTCGAAGCCGATCCACTCCACGTCGATGGAGACCTTGGCGGCGTCCGGCTTGCGCAGCAGCGTGCACACCTTCAGGGAGGCGGGTTCGCGCGAGCCGAGGTTGTTGATCAGCCAGGACAGGGTCAGCCCGGAGTCGATGATGTCCTCGACGATCAGGACGTCCCGGCCCTTGATGTCGGTGTCGAGATCCTTGAGGATGCGGACGACACCGGAGGACTGGGTGCCCGCGCCGTAGGAGGACACGGCCATCCAGTCCATCGTGACGGGGGTGGACAGCGCCCGCGCCAGGTCCGCCATGACCATGACGGCGCCCTTGAGGACCCCGACGATCAGCAGATCCTTGTCCGCGTACTCCGCGTCGATCTTCGCGGCCAGCTCGGCCAGCTTCGCGTCGATCTCTTCCTTGGTGATGAGCACCCGCTGGAGGTCGGCACCCATGTCTTTCGCGTCCACCCGCATCACTTTCGTCGTCCCGCGCTTATGGCCGCGGCGGCGGCCACCGGCAGGCCCGGCCCTTCGGAGCCGGGCTCCGGGGGTCGGGATTTCAGCCTTGCCGAATCACCAGTCTGCCACCCTGCCGCCGGGCGACGACCTTGCCCGGCAGATTGATGGCTCCCTGGCCGCGCCAGCCGGTGATCAGGCGGTCCAGCTCCTCGATGTGGCGGGCGAAGAGGGAACCGGCCGGGGCGCCGGCCTCGATGGCGGCCCGGCGCAGCACCCGGCGGCGGACGGCCGGGGGCAGCGCGTAGAGCTTGGCGCACTCCAGCTCGCCCTCCGCGTCGCGTACGGAGGACTCGGCCTGGCCCGCCCAGGCGTCCAGCGCGTCGGCGTCGTCGCGGGAGAGCTGGGCGGTGCGGGCCAGCGCCTCGACCACGCCCTTGCCGAGCGCCTTCTCCAGCGCGGGCAGGCCCTCGTGTCGCAGCCGGGAGCGGGTGTAGGCCGGGTCGGTGTTGTGCGGGTCGTCCCAGACGTGCAGGGACTGGACCAGGCATGCCTTGCGGGCGGTCTGCCGGTCCAGCTGGAGGAACGGGCGCCGGTAACGGCCGTCGGCCCCCGAGACCGCGGCCATGCCGGACAGGGAGCGGATGCCGGAGCCGCGCGCCAGCCCGAGCAGGACGGTCTCCGCCTGGTCGTCGCGGGTGTGGCCGAGCAGGACGGCCGCGGCGCCGTGCCGCTCGGCGGCGGCGTCCAGGGCGGCGTACCGGGCGTCCCGGGCGGCCGCCTCGGGGCCGCCCTCGCGGCCCACGGTGACGGCGACGGACTCGACGGGTGCGAGGCCGAGTGCGCGCAGTCTAAGGGCCACCTCGTCGGCGCGCAGGGCGGAGCCGGGCTGGAGGCCGTGGTCGACGGTGACACCGCCGGCGCGCAGGCCGAGGCGGGGGGCCTCGAAGGCCAGGGCGGAGGCGAGCGCCATGGAGTCGGCGCCGCCGGAGCAGGCGACGAGCACGAGCGGGGCGGTGGCGGGGGCAGAGCCCCGGTGGCGCTGCGCGGTGCCAGGCACGCCGGTTCGGTGGGCGACGGCCACGGCGCCGTGGCCGGTGGTGTGCCCAGTGGTGCCGTGCTCGGCGGCCTGGCCGGTGGCGATGTCGTGGAGGACGCGGCGGACCGCCAGGCGTATCGCCGCGACCGCGGGATGGGGACCCATGTCCGGTTCCCTTCATGAAGTTTCGGGGGACGAGCCCGAAGTCCGGTCACTCAGAGTGCGTCGATGGTGACAGAAGCGGGCCATTCCCCGAGCATTGCACGCCTACGCATGGCTGACGGTCCCTCGGACGGGTGATTGGAGGGGCGTTTTCCTGCCGTGTGTGCCCGCCGTGCCCGCCGTGCCCGCCGTGCCCCCCGCCGCCGCGCTGCCGCCTGCCCGCCGTGCCCCTGCCGCCTGCCGGCCCGCTGTCAGGACTCGGTCGTGCGGTGCACGCGCGCTACCCAGCCGGCCGGGTCGGAGATCTCGGCCTTGGTGGGCAGGGTGTTGGGCGAGGTCCAGACGCGGTTGAACCCGTCCATGCCGGCCTCGCCGACAACAGCGCGGACGAAGCGCTCGCCGTCGCGGTACTGGCGCAGCTTGGCGTCGAGCCCGAGGAGCTTGCGCAGCGCCAGGTCGAGCCGGGAGGCGCCCTTGGCGCGGCGCTGCTGGAACTTCTCGCGGATCTCGGCGACGCTCGGCACGACCTCGGGGCCGACGCCGTCCATGACGAAGTCGGCGTGCCCCTCCAGCAGGGACATGACGGCGGTGAGGCGGCCGAGGATCTCCCGCTGGGCCGGCGTCTGCACCAGCTCCACCAGCGAGCGTCCGCCGTCCTCCTGCTCGCCCTCGGGGCGCCCCCCGGCGAGCGACTGGGCGGCGTCCCGGATGCGTTCGAGGAACGTCATCGGGTCGACGTCGGTCTCCGCGAGGAACGCCTGGATCTCGCCCTCCAGGTGGTCGCGGAGCCAGGGCACGGCGGTGAACTGGGTGCGGTGGGTCTCCTCGTGCAGGCACACCCAGAGCCGGAAGTCATGGGGGTCGACGTCGAGTTCGCGCTCGACGTGGACGATGTTCGGCGCGACGAGCAGCAGCCGGCCGCCTCCCCCGGGCGCGGTACCGGCGGGCAGGTCGGGCGCGGCGGGGGCGAAGGTCTCGTACTGGCCGAGGACGCGGGAGGACAGGAACGACAGCAGCATGCCGAGTTCGACGCCGGTCACCTTGCCGCCGACGGCGCCCATGACGGCGTTGCCCGCGCCGGGGCCGCGCCGCTCCTGCATCTTGTCGAGCAGGGGCCTGAGCAGTTCACGGAACCCGGCGACGTTGGCCCGCACCCAGCCGGGCCGGTCGACGACCAGTACGGGGGTGTCGTGGACGTCCTCGGTCCCCATCCGGGTGAAGGCGCGGACGTGTTCCTCGGAGGTCTTGGCGTGCCGGCGCAGCTCCGCGACGACCGCTCGGGCCTCTTCCCGGGTGATCTCCGGCCCCGGCCGCACGAGCCGCGTCGCGGTCGCCACCGCGAGGTTCCAGTCGACCATCCCCTGAGAAGCGGTGCCACCGAAGCTCGTCATGCGTCAACGGTACGTGAGCCCCCGCGCTCCGGGCAGTCCACGGGCCGGACCAGGCGGCGCACCGACGGCGGCCGGGGGCCCGCCGGGGGGCGGGCGCCGGTGTCCTCGCGACGAACCCGCGCCGGCACCGCACGGCGTGGCCCCCCGGTACGCCAGGCCCCTGGCGGGGCGTCCCGCGCGGGGCCGCGTCCCGGCCGGACGGGGTCCGCGCCGGCCGCCGGAGGCTACCCGCAGCCGCAGCCGGCCAGGGTGGTCGCCGTGCGGTCCAGGGCCGACTGGGCGGACTGGGGGTCGGTGGTGCCCGAGGCCAGGAAGGCGAAGGACAGGAGGCGGCCGTCCTTGGTGACGACCGTGCCGGCCAGGGAGTTGACGCCGGTCAGGGTGCCGGTCTTGGCGCGGACGACACCGGCCGCGCCACCGTCGGCGTAGCGCTCGGCGAGGGTGCCGGTGAACCCGCCGACGGGCAGGCCGGTGAGGACCGGGCGCAGGCCGGGCCGGGCGGGGTCGGCGGCGGTGGCGAGCAGGGCGGTCAGGAGGTCGGCGGTGAGCCGGTCGTCCCGGTCCAGGCCGCTGCCGTCGTGGAAGGAGGCGCCGCGCATCGGCAGCCGGAGCCTGGCCAGCCGGGCGGCGATGGCCCTGGCGCCGCCCGCGAAGCTGCCGGGCTGCCCGGAGGCGAGGGCGGTCTGGCGGGCCAGCCCCTCGGCGATGTCGTTGTCGCTGTTGGTGAGCATCCGCTCGACCACGTCGGACAGCGGGGGCGAGAAGACGGTGGCGAGGGTCGCCGCGCGGCCGGTGGCCTTGGAGGGGCCGGGCGGGGTGGTGGTGACGCCCGCCTCCTTCAGGAGCGCGGCGAAGGTGCGGGCGGCCTCGGCCGCCGGGTCGGCGACCCGGGCCACGGGCCCGCTGCCGGAGCCGTCGGTGCGGCCCTCGTCGGCGGTGAGGGCGGTGACCTGGGCGAGGTTGTCGTTGACGCCGATGGGGTGCTCGGAGGGGCCGGAGTAGAGCGTGGTGTCGTAGGAGAGCGTGACCTTCTCGACGCCGCGCTTCTTCAGCGCGGTGGCGGTGTCCGCGGCCAGGGTGCGCAGGCTCGCCCAGCCGCCGCCGGCCTTGTGCGCGGTGAGGGTGGGGTCGCCGCCGCCGACCAGGACGAGTTCGCCGGTGTCGGGTTCGAGCGCGGTGCGGGTGGTGAGCCGGTGCTCGGGGCCGAGCGCGGACAGCGCGGCCACGGCGGTGGCGATCTTGGTGGTGGAGGCGGGGGTGAACGCCTGGCCGGAGCGGGCGCCGTACAGCCGGGTGCCGGTGGCCACGTCCACGACGGCCGCGGCCTGGCCGGTGCCGAGGGCGGGGTCGGCCAGCAAGGGGTCCAGGACGCCCGCGATGCCGCGCGGGGCGACCTGCCGGGAGTCGGCGGGCTCCGCGACGCCACCGAGCCCGCGCAGCACGGGCGGGGCGCTCGGCACGGCGCCGGCGTCGTCCGCCTCGGCGCCGCCGCCATCGTGATCTGCGCCACGTGCGAGCGTGAGGGCGACCGCGCGGTCCCGCTCCGCCGTACGCTGGCCCGCGCCGTCGAACGGGCCGGCCACGGCCGCGGCGCCGACGGCGAGTGCCAGTCCGGCGGTGGCCGCCGAGGCGGTGTAGGGCCAGGTCCTCGGGGGTCTGGGGCCGGGTCGGCCGGGTCCGGGCCGCATGGTGTGCGTCAACCGCGTGAGACGCGGTTTCACGACGGACGCCGCGTGCGCCAGACTCGGTCGCAGGGCGTCCGTGAACCGCTTCAGCCGCGGTCCAACGGACCGCAGAGGTCCCAGCTCCGGCACGACCACCAGCCCCTTTCGCATCCACACACCTGCGTGAGGGACACTTAACCACCAGAACTATGCGTTGATCATGGAGGAGTCACCGGTGGAGTTCGACGTCACGATCGAGATCCCTAAGGGTTCGCGGAACAAGTACGAGGTGGACCACGAGACCGGTCGGATCCGCCTGGACCGTCGCCTCTTCACCTCGACCGCCTACCCGACCGACTACGGATTCGTCGAGAACACGCTCGGCGAGGACGGCGACCCGCTGGACGCCCTCGTCATCCTGGACGAGCCGACGTTCCCGGGCTGCCTGATCAAGTGCCGCGCGATCGGCATGTTCCGGATGACGGACGAGGCGGGCGGCGACGACAAGCTGCTGTGCGTACCGGCCACCGACCCCCGGGTGGAGCACCTGCGCGACATCCACCACGTGTCGGAGTTCGACCGCCTGGAGATCCAGCACTTCTTCGAGGTCTACAAGGACCTGGAGCCGGGCAAGTCGGTCGAGGGCGCCAACTGGGTCGGCCGCCAGGAGGCGGAGGCGGAGATCGAGCGCTCCTACAAGCGCCTGGAGGAGCAGGGAGGTCACTGACCTGCCCTTCCTCGGCGAGCGGGCCGTGTCACCCCGGTGGGGGTGGTGCGGCCCGCTCGTGCTTTCACGCGCATACTGAGGCGTAATCGGAAGGTGTCGTTCAGGGAGCGGTGCGAGGTGTCGGAGGCGGAGGACCGCAAGCCCCGGTCGGACGAGGCGCGGGCCACGTACGACCCGGAGATCACGTCCGAGTTCGCCGTTCCGGAGGGGCTCGCGGTCGCCAGGACGGGCGGCGAGTCGGAGACGACATCCGAGTTCTCCAGGCCCAGGGGGCTGGAGGGCGCGCAGGCGGAGGCCGAGCCGGAGGGCTCGGCGTTCGACCGGCCGCGCACGTACGGCGTCAAGGACGCGCCGTCCGCGTTCACCCCCGCGTCCGGCGCACCGATGATCGCACTGGTCACGGACGCGCCCTGGCAGGACCGGATGCGCACGATGCTGCGCATGCCGGTGGCCGAGCGTCCGGCGCCGGAACCGGTGGCGCGGGCCGAGGACGAGGGCCCGGCGGTCCCGCGCGTGCTCGACCTGACCCTGCGTATCGGGGAGTTGCTCCTCGCGGGCGGTGAGGGCGCCGAGGACGTGGAGGCCGCGATGTTCGCGGTGTGCCGGTCCTACGGGCTGGACCGCTGCGAGCCGACGGTGACCTTCACGCTGCTGTCGATCACCTATCAGCCCTCGCTGGTGGAGGACCCGGTGACGGCGTCCCGGACGGTCCGCAGGCGCGGCACCGACTACACCCGGCTGGCCGCGGTCTTCCGGCTGGTGGACGACCTCACGGACGCCGAGGCGCAGGTCTCCCTGGAGGAGGCGTACGGCCGGCTGGCGGAGATGCGCCGTAACCGGCACCCGTACCCCGGCTGGGCGCTGACCCTGGCGAGCGGGCTGCTGGCGGGTGCGGCCTCGGTGCTGGTCGGCGGTGACGTGATCGTGTTCGTCGCGGCGGCGCTGGGCGCGATGCTGGGCGACCGGCTGGCGTGGCTGTGCGCAGGGCGCGGGCTGCCGGAGTTCTACCAGTTCACGGTGGCCGCGATGCCGCCCGCCGCGATCGGGGTGGCGTTCTCGCTGGCGCACGTCGATGTGAAGGCGTCCGCGGTGATCACCGGTGGGCTGTTCGCGCTGCTGCCCGGAAGAGCGCTGGTGGCGAGCGTGCAGGACGGTCTGACGGGCTTCTACATCACCGCCGCCGCGCGCCTTCTGGAGGTCATGTACTTCTTCGTCGGCATCGTCGTCGGCGTGCTGACGGTCCTGTACTTCGGGGTGCAGATCGGCGGCGGGCTGAACCCGGACACGGTGCCGAGCATCTCGTCCCGGCCGGTGGTCCAGATCGTGGCGTCGATGGTGCTGTCGCTGACCTTCGCTGTGCTGCTCCAGCAGGAGCGCTCCACCGTGCTGTGGGTGACGCTCAACGGCGGTGTCGCCTGGTCGGTGTACGGCGCGCTGCACCACACCGCGGGGATCTCGCCGGTGGCGTCCACGGCGGTGGCGGCCGGCCTGGTGGGTCTGTTCGGGCAGCTGCTGTCGCGGTACCGGTTCGCGTCCGCGCTGCCCTTCACCACGGCCGCGATCGGCCCGCTGCTGCCCGGTTCGGCCACGTACTTCGGTCTGCTGTCCATCGCGCAGAGCGAGGTGGACAAGGGGCTGGTGTCGCTGGCCAAGGCCGTGTCGCTGGCCATGGCCATCGCCATCGGGGTGAACCTGGGTGCCGAGATCTCCCGGCTCACCCTGCGGATCGGCTCCGCGGGCAAGCGCCGGGCGGCCAAGCGGACCAGGGGCTTCTAGGGGATTTCGAGGGGCCGGCCGCTACTGGGAGCGGTTGCCGCCCTGGTCGTACCCGTAGGGGCCGGGGTAGGGCTGCTGGGGCTGGTGCGGCTGCTGGGGGCGGCCGTAGCCGTCGTACCGCGGCTGCTGCTGGGGCTGTCCGCCGTGGTACGGGTCCTGCTGCTGCCCGTAGCCGCCCTGGCCCTGATCGGGCTGACCCTGGCCGCCGTAGCCCTGCTGCCACTGCTGCTGGGGGGCCGCCTGCTGCTCGTACGGGCGGCCGTACGGGTCCCCGTAGGGCTGGTCGGGCTCGATGCGGCGGAGCCGGGTCGTGGAGTCGTCCAGGACCGGCGCCCGCGGCTGCTCGTGTCCGGGCTGCTCGGGGGCCTGCCGCCCCGCGCGCTTGTTCTTGCCCCGGGCGCGCAGGAACTCGATGGCGATCGGGACCACCGAGATGAGGACGATGAGGATGAGCATCGCCTCGATGTTGTCCTTGACGATGCCGATGTTGCCGAGCCAGGAGCCGAGGAGCGTCACCCCGGCGCCCCACAGCACGCCGCCGATGACGTTGAAGGTCAGGAACGAGCGGTACCGCATCCCGCTGACGCCCGCGATGATCGGCGTGAAGGTGCGCACGATGGGCACGAAGCGGGCCAGCACCAGGGACTTGGGGCCGTACTTCTCGAAGAACTCGTGCGCCTTGGTGACGTTCTCCTGTTTGAACACGCGCGAGTCGGGCCGGTTGAACAGGGACGGGCCGACCTTCTTGCCGAACATGTAGCCCGCCTGGTCGCCCAGGATCGCGGCGGCGCAGATCAGCGCGACGGCGCCCCACAGCGGGAAGTCCAGCCGGCCGGAGTTGATCAGCAGACCGGCGGTGAACAGCAGCGAGTCACCCGGCAGGAAGAAGCCGATGAGCAGGCCGGACTCGGCGAAGACGATGAGCAGCAGACCCCAGATGCTGTACGTCTGCAGCAGGTGGTCGGGGTCGAGCCAGCTCGGGCCGAGGGCGAGTGTCGTCACGGGTCCGGGCTCCTGAGGGGGGGGGAGAAGGGCGGCTGCGGCGGCTGCGGCGGCTGCGAGGTCAGCGATGTCTGTCGGTGGCCGCACAAAGCTATCAACGCGTCATGACCGGCCCAGGTTCCACCGGCGGTCCCAGCATGCACTGTCGGGCGACCGGGGCACAGCCGGGCACCGGGGTGCGCCCCCGCGGAACGGCGGTGGTCCTGGCCCGGGAGTGAGCCAGGACCACCGGCTCACTCCCCGTGCCGGCCGGCGTTGGCGGCAATGGCCGCGTTCAGATGGGCGGCGACACCGGGGCCGAGAGCGTCGTAATGGGCGGTGAAGCGGGCGTCCGCGACATACAGCTCACCCAGACAGCGGTGCATCGGGTACGGGCACGCGTAGAACCAGCGGCCGATGTGGCGGCGGTGTTCCTCGGCGAGGTCCATCGCCGCCGCGTCGGCCGGCCGGACGCCGTCGGCCACCAGGGCCGCGTACCGGGTGTTCCAGTCGTCGGACTCGGCGCGCATCCGCTGCCAGTCCTCCTTGGTGTGGCGGGCGGTGCGCCGCTGCGACTCGGCGTAGGACTCGGTGCCGCCCCAGCGCCGCTCCGTCTCCTCGGCGTACTGCCCGGGGTCCTGGTCCCCGAAGACCTCGAAGCGTTCCTCGGGGGTGAGGTCGATGCCCATCCTGCGTGCCTCCATGGCGTGTTCGACGGCCTCGGCCAGCTGCCGCAGCCTCTCGATCCGGGCGGTCAGCAGCTCGTGCCGCCGGCGCAGGTGGGCGCGGGGGTCCGCGGCCGGGTCGTCCAGCAGGACGGCCACCTCGTCCAGGGGAAAGCCCAGTTCCCGGTAGAAGAGGACCCGCTGGAGCCGGTCGAGGTCGGCGTCGGTGTAGCGCCGGTGTCCCGCGTGCGTGCGCTCGCCGGGCACCAGCAGTCCGATCTCGTCCCAGTGGTGCAGTGCGCGCACCGTGATCCCGGCGAACCCCGCGACCTGCCCCACCGACCAGCCCACTTCCCGCTCCCTGTCGTCGCCGTCACCGCCCGGACACCACGCTGACGCCTCACGCCGCGTGAGGTGCAAGCCGGATGCCGTTCGGGATGTTGTGTCTTTTCTGTCCGCTTATGGTGAGCGCGTGGCCCAGGACACCGCGCGGCAGCCGCCTCCGACCGCTCCCACGGCCCCGGCACGTGCGCTGCTGCCGCTGATCCTGCCCTCCGTGACGGTGGGGATCGCCGCCAGCCTCGTCTTCGTCGGGGTGAGCACGGCGGCCGAGAAACTCCAGCACGTGCTGTGGGGGCCGCTGCCGGACGCGCTGGGGGTGGGCCGGTACTCGGTGCTGTGGATGTTCGTGATGCTGTTCGCCACCGGTGTAGCGGTCGGCCTGGTGGTGTGGAAGGTCCCCGGGCACGCCGGACCCGATCCGGCCACCCTCGGCCTGGACGCGCCGGTGCTGCCGCCGGTGGTGCTGCCGGGGCTGTTGCTCGCGGTGGGGCTGATGCTGGCGGGCGGGCCCAGCCTCGGCCCGGAGAACCCGGTCATCGCGGTCAACGTCGGCCTCGCCATGTGGCTCGGGCGGAAGCTGGTGCCCAGGGCGCCGGACTCGCTGTGGCCGGTGCTGGCGGAGGCGGCCACCATCGGGGCGCTGTTCGGCACTCCGGTCGCGGCGGCGCTGGTGATCTCCGAGGCGCTGGCCGGGCGCCCGCTGCGCGGACGGCTCTGGGACAACCTCTTCGCGCCGCTGACCGCCGCCGCGTGCGGCGCCGTCACCACCACGCTGGTCGCGCGCCCCACCTTCGACCTGGGGCTGCCGCCCTTCGGCCATCCCCGCTGGGGCGACGTGGTGGCGGCGCTGGTGATCGCCCCGGCGGCCGCGCTGCTCGGCATGGGCGCGGTCCACGTCTTCCCCCACGTCCACACGGCCTTCCACCGGCTGCGGCATCCGATGCTGATGCTGCCGGCGGGCGGGCTGGTGCTGGGCGCCCTGGCGGCCGCGGGCGGCCATCTCACGCTGTTCAAGGGGCTCACCGAGGTCGGAGAGCTGGCGCGGGACCCGGACGGCTGGTCGGCGGGCCAGTTCGCGGTGCTGGCGGTGGTGAAGCTGGCCGCGCTGGTGGTGGCGGCCTCCTGCGGGTTCCGGGGCGGCCGGATCTTCCCGTCCGTGTTCATCGGGGCCGCGCTGGGCCTGTGCGCGCACGCCCTGGTCCCGGCCGTGCAGCCCGCGGTCGGGGTGGCCACCGGGGTGCTGGGGATGCTGCTGGCGATCACCCGGCAGGGCTGGGTGAGCCTCTTCACGGCCGCCGCGCTGGTCGCCTCGCCCGGAGTGCTCGCCCTGCTGTGCGTCGCCTCGCTGCCCGCCTGGCTGCTGGTGACCGGGCGCCCGCAGATGCAGCTGCGCGCGGACGGGACCCCGATCCGCTGAACCCTCCCTGATATGTCCCTGAACCCTCCCTGATTCCCCCTGATGGAGGCATGGTCCATGGCACTGCACCGAGGTCCCAGGAAGCACGAGGAACGTCACCTCTCCGTCAACCCGTTCTTCGGGGACGCCGACCCCGTCGGCGGGATGACCGAGGCCCCGCCCACCCACCGGATGCCGGACTCCTCACTGTCCCCGGCGACGGCGTACCAGGTGGTGCACGACGAACTCATGCTGGACGGCAACGCCCGGCTGAACCTGGCCACCTTCGTCACCACCTGGATGGAGCCGCAGGCCGGGGTGCTGATGGCGGAGTGCCTGGACAAGAACATGATCGACAAGGACGAGTACCCGCGCACCGCCGAGCTGGAGCGGCGCTGCGTGGCGATCCTCGCCGACCTGTGGAACGCCCCCGACCCCTCGGCCGTGATCGGCTGCTCCACCACCGGCTCCAGCGAGGCGTGCATGCTCGCCGGCATGGCGCTCAAACGCCGCTGGACCAAGAACAACGCCGACCGGTACCCGGGAGCCCGCCCGAACCTGGTGATGGGCGTCAACGTCCAGGTCTGCTGGGAGAAGTTCTGCGACTTCTGGGAGGTGGAGCCCCGGTTCGTCACCATGGAGGGCGACCGCTTCCACCTCGACCCGCACGCGGCGGCCGGGATGTGCGACGAGAACACCATCGGCGTCGTAGGCGTCCTGGGCTCCACCTTCGACGGCTCCTACGAGCCCGTCGCCGAGCTGTGCGCCGCACTGGACGCCCTGAAGGAGCGCACCGGCCTCGACATCCCCGTGCACGTGGACGGCGCCTCGGGCGCGATGGTCGCCCCCTTCCTGGACGAGGACCTCGTCTGGGACTTCCGCCTCCCGCGCGTGGCCTCGATCAACACCTCGGGCCACAAGTACGGCCTGGTCTACCCGGGCGTCGGCTGGGCCCTGTGGCGGGACACGGAGGCACTCCCCGAGGAGCTGGTGTTCCGCGTCAACTACCTGGGCGGCGACATGCCCACCTTCGCGCTGAACTTCTCCCGCCCCGGCGCCCAGGTCGCGGCCCAGTACTACACGTTCCTGCGCCTGGGCCGCGACGGCTACCGCGCGGTGCAGGGCTCCACCCGGGACGTGGCGACCTACCTGGCCGAAAAGGTCGAGGCGCTCGGCGACTTCCGCCTGCTGACCCGGGGTGACCAGCTGCCGGTGTTCGCCTTCACCACCGCCGACCACGTCACCGCGTACGACGTGTTCGACGTCTCCCGGCGGCTGCGGGAGTACGGCTGGCTGGTTCCCGCGTACACCTTTCCGCCGGACCGGGAGGACCTCTCCGTGCTCCGGGTGGTGTGCCGCAACGGCTTCTCCCACGACCTGGCCGACCTCTTCCTCGCCGATCTCACCCGCGCCGTCACCGGCCTGCGCCGCCAGGAGGCGCCGACCGGTGACAAGGAGGCGGCCACGGGCTTCCACCACTGAACGTTTAGGAGGCGGCGGACCCCTGTCCCTCCAGTGCGAGCAGCTCGAAGGCCGTCCTGCCGTCCAGGGACTCCCGGATGATGTCGGCGTGGCCGGCGTGCCGGGCCGTCTCGCGGATCAGATGCAGACAGAGCCAGCGCAGCGAGACCGCGCCGTCCGGCGGGAACCAGGGCTGCTGAGGCAGCGGGAAGGTGTCGTCCAGGCTGGGCGCGGAACGGATCAGCTTCTCCGTCGCGGTGGCCACCTGCTCCCAGTACGCCAGAGTTCCGGCCACCGTCTCGTCCTCGGTGAGCAGGAAGGACTCGTGCCAGTTCGACTCGTCCCGCGGTACCGCCGCGGGCTCCTGAAGGGCGCGGGCGACCCAGCCCTGCTCCACCTCGACGACATGCTTCAGCAGGCCGCCCAGGGACAGTTCGCTCGCGCTGGGCCGGGTGCGCGCCTGCTCCTCGGTCACGCCCAGCAGAGCCCTGCGGATGCCGCCGCGCTGCTCGTCCAGGAACGCCAGCAGTGCCCCGCGCTCGTCGCCCGGCGCCTCGGCTCGCACATGAGCAACCATGATCGTCCGCCTCTCCTAGGTCCAGCCGGAGCCGTCCGGCCCCGACACCGACGAAGCTACGGGCCATCGAGGTCAGATCCTGTCCTCGATGGCCCGTGACGGCGGAAGTTTCTCGCGGTCGCTCAGAACGGGAAGCCGCTGCGCCCGTGCTGCACCGAGATCCACTTGGTGGTGGTGAACGCCTCGACGGTCGTCTCGCCGTTCAGCCGGCCGAGCCCCGAGTGCTTCTCCCCCCCGAACGGCACGATCGGCTCGTCGTGCACGGTGCCGTCGTTCACATGGAACATCCCGGTGTCGATCCGCCGCGCGAACGCCACCCCGCGCTCGATGTCACCGGTGTGGACGGCGCCGCTGAGCCCGTAGGGGGTGTCGTTGACGATGCGCCGGGCCTCCTCCTCCCCGTCGAACGGGACGAGGAAGACGACCGGCCCGAAGACCTCCTGGCGCAGCAGGTCCGAGTGCTCCGGCACATCGGTGAGCACGGTGGGCGCGACCAGGTTGCCCTCGACCGAGCCACGCACCAGCGCCGTGGCCCCTTCGGCGAGCGCCTGCTCGACCACCGAGGAAAGGGCGCTCGCCTGCGTGGAGTTGATGACCGGCCCGATGACGGTACGCGGATCGCGCGGGTCGCCCACCGGCAGCGAGCGCACCTTGGCGACGAACTTCTCGCTGAACTCGTCCGCCACCGACCGGTCCACCAGCACCCGGTTGGCGGCCATGCAGACCTGCCCCTGGTGCACGAACCGGCTGAAGACGGCCGCGTCCACCGCGTAGTCGAGGTCCGCGTCGTCCAGCACCACCAGGGCGCTGTTGCCGCCGAGTTCGAGCACCACCCGCTTGAAGTGGGCCGCGCACACGGTGGCGACATGGCGGCCGGTGGCGTCGGAGCCGGTGAAGGAGATGACCCGGGGCACCGGGTGCTCGATGAAGGCGTCCCCGATCTCCGCGATGTCGGTCACGATCACGTTGAGCAGTCCGCCCGGCAGGCCGGCGTCCTCGAAGAGCTTGCCGATGAGGGTGCCGCCCGCGATCGGGGTGCTCTGGTGCGGCTTGAGGACCACGCCGTTGCCGAGCGCGAGCGCCGGGGCGACCGACTTCAGCGACAGCAGGAAGGGGAAGTTGAAGGGGCTGATCACGCCCACCACGCCGACCGGGAGACGGTAGAGGCGGTTCTCCTTGCCCTCCACCGGCGACGGCAGGATGCGGCCCTCGGGGCTCAGCGCCAGCTGGACCGACTCGCGCAGGAACTCCTTGGCGAGGTGGATCTCGAAGCCCGCCTTCACCCGGGTGCCGCCCAGCTCCGTGACGATCAGCTCCGCGATCTCCTCCTCGCGCTCCTCCAGCAGGGCGAGGGCCCGCTCGAAGACCGCGCGACGCGCGTAGGGGCTGGTGCGCGCCCATTCCCGCTGGGCCCGCTCGGCGGCCCGGTACGCCTGGTCGACCTCGTCGACCGAGGCCACGGTGATCGAGGCCAGCTTCTCGTCGTCGTAGGGGTCGAAGTCGATGACGTCCCAGGAGCCGGTGCCCTGCCGCCATTCGCCGTCGATGTACTGCTGGGCGAGGTCGCTGAAAAAGGCCACCATGTGATCCCTCAATCATGAGCGTACGGCTGAGTCACGCCAGGTGCTGATCACGGGCCATCGTACTGGTGCGCTACGGAGAGCGAGGAGCGCGCATCCCCTCAACTCCTCGTCGGTTCAGACCTGTTCGGCGAGCCTTCGGATGAGGTCCCGGCTCTCCTCCGGGCCGGGGCTGTCCTGCTGCAACTCCTTGAACGCGTGCTCGTACTGGGCGACGTCCTCGCGCTTGTCCAGGTAGAGCGCGCTGGTGAGCTGCTCCAGGTAGACCACGTCGGAGAGGTCGGACTCGGGGAAGCTGAGCAGGGTGAAGGCACCGCTCTCCCCGGAGTGCCCGCCGAAGCCGAAGGGCATGACCTGAAGGCGTACGTCGGGCCGCTCGGAGACCTCGATCAGGTGCCGCAGCTGCCCCCGCATGACCTCGCGGTCGCCGTACGGGCGGTGCAGGGCGGCCTCGTCGAGCACGATGTGGAACTCGGGCGCGTGGTCGTCGAGCAGATGCTTCTGCCGCTCCAGGCGCAGCGCGACCCGGCGCTCCAGGCATTCCGCGCTCGCGCCGCGCATGCCGCGCCGGACGACCGCGCGGGCGTAGTCCTCGGTCTGGAGCAGGCCGTGCACGAACTGCACCTCGTAGACCCGGATGAGGTGCGCGGCGCCCTCCAGGCCCACATAGGTGGGGAACCAGCTCGGCAGCACGTCGGAGTAACTGTGCCACCAGCCCGCCACGTTGGCCTCCCGTGCGAGGGAGAGCAGCGACTCGCGCTCCGCCTCGTCGTCGATGCCGTAGAGCGTCAACAGGTCTTCGACGTCCCTGGTCTTGAAGCTCACCCGGCCCAGCTCCATCCGGCTGATCTTCGATTCGGAGGCGCGGATCGAGTAACCCGCCGCCTCTCGTGTGATCCCCCGAGCTTCTCGCAGCCGCCTGAGTTGCGAGCCGAGCAGCATCCGCCGCACCACCGATCCGGGCTCTCCCGCGCTCACGTTCGTCGCCTCCCCAACCGTCCTCAAGTTCCTGAGTCTGCCACTAAAACACTTCAAGCAGTACTCGTACGGTTACGGAAACGGAAAGAGCTGAACCGTTTCTGCCCTCCATAGGTCGATACCACTGACGCCTGAGGAAATTCGGATGGCGGAAAAAATGGCCAAGAAGCGGTACGCGCAGGGTGATTTCGGCCGCGTGCACGTGCATCTGCCCTTGCATCTGCTGTGCGCATCCGAAACCATGGACCAGCGCCACCGCTGCCTCGCCACGACCGCGATTCCCGGGAGTGCCTCGCATGGGGATGAATGGATCGACCATGCTCAAGCCATTACGGCAGGGCCTTCCGCCGCTGGACCCCGAAGCCGCGTCCGAAGCCGCCTCCTGCGCGCTGCCCGCACGCTACGACGCGGTCCGTGAGGCCCGGCGCTTCACCCGGTCCACCCTCGGCCACTGGGACGTCGGCGACCGCTTCGACGACATCGCCCTGGTCGTCTCCGAACTCGTCACCAACGCCCTGCGGCACGCGCTGCCAGCCGAACTCCCGTCCGGCGCAGGGCAGTCGGCACCCGTCCGGCTGCATCTGCTGCGCTGGACCGGGCGGTTGGTGTGTTCGGTGCGCGACCCGAGCGACGAGAGCCCCGTGCCACGCGAGACCGAGGACGACTTCTCCGCCGAGTCGGGGCGGGGGCTGCTGCTGGTGGAGTCCCTCGCGGACGGCTGGGGCTGGCACCCGGTCACGGGCGGGGCCGGCGGCAAGCTGGTCTGGGCGCTGTTCCGGCTGGGGAGCACCAAGTGAGCGACGCTGGCCGTCCCGCTGGTCCACGTCAGTGACATCGTTGTCGGGCGTGGCTGCCGCCGACGCCGGCCGGTAGCGGGGTCAGCCGGCGATGAGGTGGTCGAACTCGCCGTCCTTGATGCCGAGGAGCATCGCCTCGATCTCCGCGCGGGTGTAGACCAGCGCGGGCCCGTCCGGGAAGCGGGAGTTGCGCACCGCCACCTCGCCGCCGGGCAGCCGCGCGAACTCCACGCAGGACCCCTGGGAGTTGCTGTGACGGCTCTTCTGCCATGCCACGCCGTCCAACTGCGTGGCAGTCATGCCGTTGTACACGTCGTACCCCCCGTACATGCCGTCAACGTGGCGGTCCACAGGTCGCTCCCCGCTGTGCACTGTCCGATGTGGCCATGGATGATCTGGTCGATGTCGCACTGATCGACATCACACGGTCGATCGACCCGGATCATAACCTTGTTCATGTGCAGGTGAATGAGCAGATGCACGTGCACGGCGGGTGTTCCCGCGGTTACAGCTTTGACGTCCGCTTTACCCGAGCCTCGGGGCTGGTGGTGCTGACGCGTCTGCCCCGAAGCGGCTTCCGGCATGCGCGGACGGGCCCCGGGCCAGCGCTTCCGCGCCAGGTCGTCCGGATCGGAACGTCCCTCCCGGGGCGGAGACGCGCGCCGGGCCCGTCCTGTTCCCCCGTGTCCCGGAATGTACCGGGACACGGCTGGTAACTTGCTGCCGACCTCCGGCTCAGGGGGGCCTCGCGCACGGCCGGCGAGGCGACCGGCTACTGGTTGGGAGCTTGACGTGACGACGGCTACGGCGAAGGTGCGGGCCGCTGCGGCGGCCGGGCTGGTGGGCGCGCTCGCGCTGACCGCGACGGCGTGCGGCGGGGACGGCACACCGGACGAGTCCCCCTCCCCCACCACGAGCAGTGCGGCCCCGGCCCCCTCCGGCTCGAACGGCTCCGACGGCGCCGGTGCCTCCGACGGGCTCCAGGGCAGCTGGATCACCACCGGCGGCGGGAAGATCGTCGCCCTGGTGATCACCGGGAAGCAGGCCGGGCTCTTCGTGACCGGCGGCACGGTGTGCAGCGGCACGGCGGGCGAACGGGCGGGCAGGGGCACGATCAGGCTGACCTGCCAGGGCGGCGACGACAGCCGGTCCGAGGGCACGGTCGACTCGGTCAACGGCACGGCGCTCAAGGTGACCTGGAAGGGGGACGCGGGGTCGGAGTCGTACACCAGGGCCGACGGCGGCAAGCTGCCGACGGGGCTGCCGACCAGCCTTCAGCCGTCGTAGGTCCGCCGTGGGTTCGTCGTAGGTCCGCCGTGGGTTCGTCGTAGGTCCGCCGTAGGTCCGTCTCAGGTCCGTCGTCCGCAGGTGTTTCCCCGGTTTCTCCGCCTGAAGTGGTGAATCGGCGGGGGTGCCTGCTCGGCCCCCGCGCCGAGGCGCCATGATGCGGGGAGACGTCACGACCTCGATGGGACCAGTACATGCGCCGTGTCATTCCGCTCACCCTCACCGCTCTTGCCGCCGCCCTCGCCCTGACCGCCTGCGACGACGGCGGCAGCGGCGGCGGCACGGACGGCGCCAGGAGCAGCACCGGCTCGGGCTGCGCGGCCGGCGCGGTCTCCCTGGAGGTCGGCTCGGCGAGCGTCGCGCCCGCCGCCGGGGACAGCGGCGAGGTACCGGTCAGCATCACCAACCAGAGCGCCCCCTGCGTCCTGGACCACTTCCCCGGCGTCACCCTGCGCGACGGCGACCGTTCGGTGAAGCTGGCGGTGAGCGAGGGCGCGCAGGCCCAGACGCTGAAGCTGGCCAAGGGCGCCTCGGCGACCTTCACCGTCTCCTACGTGCGCGGCGCGGACGGCGACGCCAAGGCGCTGAAGGCGAGCAGCATGGAGGTCACCCTGCCGGGCGGCGGCGAGGCGAAGACCTTCCCGTGGAAGTTCGGCCCGGTCGCGGGCAAGGGGGCGGACGGCGTGGACGGCTCGGTGAGCGCGTTCCAGCAGGTGGGCGACTAGGGCTCCGCCCGGGGGCGGGGACTCGGCCCGGGAGCGAGGGCTCAGCCGGAGGCCAGGGGCTCGGCCGGAGGCCAGGGGCTCGGCCGGAGGCCAGGGGCTCGGTGGGCCGGCGCGTCGGTGAACGGGTGGGCGGGTCGGGCGGGTAGGCGGCCGCCGTGCCTCAGGGCAGCCGTCGGCGTGACCTGACCTGGGCCTCGTCGGCCGCTCTCGCTCCCTCCGTCCAGCCGGCCTCGTCGTTGATGCCGCGCAGCCGGGTGGTGGTCGTGCGCGGGAACATGCTTTCCACGCGGTCGGTCACCGCCGTCTCACGGGTGACCAGCACCGGCAGCAGGTCCTGGCTGACCTGGCTCTCGGCGGCGGCCGCGAGCCGGTCCCCGACGCGGTGGGCGTAGGCGGCCAGGAACGACTGCCGGAAGGCCTTGGTCCGCTTGCGGCCCCCGGCCCGCTGCGCCGCCTCGGCCTTGGCCATCGCGTGCGTGGCCTGCACCAGCAGCGAGGTGTACAGCAGCTCGACCGCCTCCAGGTCCGCCTCGAAGCCGACGACCGTGGAGAAGGCGTACGGCTCGTTCCACACCGCGCGGCAGTGGTTGGCGCGGGCGACCGCGTCCAGCAGGACGGCCTTGGCCTGCTCATAGGGCGGCTCGACACCTGTCCGGCAGGCGCCGGGCGCGTCCGGCGCCGGGGCGGAGGCGGCGAGCAGCGCCTCGTCGACACTGTGCCGGGCCATCAGCTCCTGCGCCTTGGCGGTGAGCGCCTCGGCCTCCTCCGGATACCCGGTCCCCTCGGCCTTGGCGAGCAGGGCGCGGATACGGCCGAGCATGCGGGAGGTGCCTGGTCCGGTGGGCCGGCGTGGTTCTTCCAGCGGCTCCAGCGTGGGCAGGCGCAGCAGCAGCCGGTACAGCTCCAGAACGGTGGTGGCGTGCGAGAAACGGTCGCTGGCGCGGGCGTCCGGCAGGTCGGCGAGGGCGTCGAGCTGGGCGGTCCAACGGGGGCCGCGCGGCCGGTCCTTCGCCGCCTGGACGCGGATCAGCCCGGCGGCGAGGCCGAGATGGGTGTCTTCCAGCTCCCGGCGCACCAACCGCGCCACATCGGCGGGCTGCCATCCGCGTTGCCAGGCCGCCGCGACGAACTCCTCGCCGCGCCGGGTGAGTTCGGCATCGGCACCGGTGTCGGCGGCGAGCAGGGATGCGCCGGTGTCGAGTCCCGAGTCGGTGTCGTCGTAGAGAGCGGCCGCGAAGGCGCGTTCGACGGTGCTGGCGGTGCTGGTCACGTGGTCGATCGTGCCATGTTCCGCCGACAGGCCGCCAAAGTTGTCCACAGGGTGTGGACAATAATCCTTGTTGTGAATCCTTGGTATGGCACGGAGCGTCGAGGGTGACTGTCAACCATTGGTTGACAATGGCGGGGTGTCAACCTACGGTTGTCACATGGCGACCAACCCGAAAGTCACGGCTTCCGTACGCCTCGACGACCTCATCGAGGCCATCAAGACCGCCCACGCCGAGCCCCTCGAACAGCTTCAGGACGCGGTGATCGCCGCGGATCACCTGGGCGATGTGGCGGACCATCTGATCGGGCACTTCGTGGACCAGGCCCGCCGCTCGGGTGCCTCCTGGACCGACATCGGCAGGAGCATGGGGGTGACCCGGCAGGCGGCGCAGAAGCGGTTCGTCTCGAAGGAGTCGGCCGATCTCGACCCCGGCCAGGGCTTCAGCCGCTACACCCCCCGCGCCCGCAACGTCGTCATGGCCGCGCACAACGCGGCGGTGACCGCCCGCAACGCGGAGGGCAGGCCCGAGCACCTGGTCCTCGGCCTGCTGGCCGAGCCGGAAGGCCTCGCGGTGAAGGCGATGGAGGCACAGGGCGTAGCGGCCGACGCCGTACGCCGGGCCGCTACCGACGCCCTCCCTCCGGCCGCCGAAGTCACCCCGGAGCTGGTCCCCTATGGCCCCAAGGCCAAGAAGGCCCTGGAACTCACCTTCCGCGAGGCACTCCGGCTGGACCACAACTACATCGGCACCGAGCACATCCTGCTGGCCCTGCTGGAGCAGGAGAACGGCGCGGGCGTCCTCGCCGGCCTCGGCATCACCAAGGAGGGCACCGAGGAGTACGTGAACCGGGCGCTGGCGCTGCTCCTGGAGCAGAAGGGGGCGGCTACCACGGCCCGGCAGACGGCCAGCCATCCGGACGACGGGGAGGACAGCTGAGCCGCGCGGCCGAGCGTAGGCCAAGCCGATAACCCTTCCGATGGGCCGGCACGCCGAAAGCACAGGTCAGACCCATTGTCAGACCCCCCTGCCACACTCAAACGCATGACCGACCGGTGGGCGCTCGCACCGGCCGAGGACGGTGGCGTGGATGTCGCCCCCCTCGGCCCGGACGGGCTGCCCGCTGGTCCGGTCCGGCGCGAGAGCGATCTCGCCCAGGCGGTGCGGAGCCGCCCGGAGACCGGACGCTGGGTGTGGCGGTCGACCTCCGAGGTCTACCCGCGCCTGCTCGCCACGGGGGTGCGAGTGGAGCGGTGCTATGACATCGAGGACGCCGAGACCCTGCTCCTGGGCCATGAGGGGCGGTACGGCGAACCACGCTCGGCCGCCGCCGCCCTGGCCCGCCTCCGAGGCGGCGCCGTACCGCCCGACCCGCCGCAGCGCGCGGCCGAACCGGGCGCCCAGTCCTCCCTGTTCGAGCCGTCCGGCACCCGGATGCCGCTGGCCGACCTCCTGGAGGTCTATGCCGAGCAGCAGCGAAGACACGAGCGGACCGCCCACCCCGACCGGATGCGTCTGCTGACCGGTGCGGAGTCGGCGGGGATGCTGGTGGCCGCCGAGATGAACCGCGCGGGCCTGCCCTGGCGCGCCGACGTGCACCGCGCCCTGCTCACCGACCTCCTGGGCGAGCGGTACGCGGGCGGCGGCGAACCGCGCCGTCTCAGTGAGCTGGCCGACGAGGTGTCCACGGCCTTCGGCCACCGGGTCCGCCCGGATCTCCCGGCCGACGTGATCAGGGCCTTCGCACGGGCCGGGATCAAGGTCGGCTCCACCCGGCGCTGGGAACTCCAGTCCCTCGACCACCCGGCCGTGGCCCCGCTGCTGGAGTACAAGCGGCTGTACCGGATCTGGGTGGCGCACGGCTGGTCCTGGCTGCGGGACTGGGTGCGCGAGGGCCGGTTCCGTCCCGAGTTCCTCGCGGGCGGCACGGTCACCGGGCGCTGGGTCACCAACGGCGGGGGCGCCCTGCAGATACCCAAGGTGATCCGGCGCGCGGTCGTGGCCGACGCCGGCTGGCGGCTGGTGGTGGCCGACGCAGCCCAGATGGAGCCCAGGGTGCTGGCGGCGATCTCCCGCGACGCCGGGCTGATGGAGGTCGCGGCCCGCGAGAGCGACCTCTACCAGTCCGTGTCCGAGCGCGCCTTCTCCGGCGACCGCGACCAGGCCAAGCTGGCCGTCCTCGGCGCGATCTACGGCCAGACCTCGGGCGACGGCCTGAAGAACCTGGCCGCGCTGCGCCGCCGCTACCCCAGGGCCGTGGCCTACGTGGACGAGGCCGCCCGCGCGGGCGAGGAGGGCCGCCTGGTCCGCACCTGGCTGGGCCGCACCTGCCCGCCGGTGGCCGGCGCGGACGCGGACACCGCGGAGGAGGCGGGCATCCCGGCCGGTGAGGAGGAGGGGTCCGGCGGAGGAACGCCGAGTGACCGGAGCAGGGGCCGCTTCGCCCGCAACTTCGTCGTCCAGGGCAGCGCCGCCGACTGGACGCTGCTGCTCCTGGCCGCCCTGCGCCGCGCGTGCGCGGACCTCGCCGCCGAGCTGGTCTTCTTCCAGCACGACGAGGTCATCGTGCACTGCCCCGCCGAGGAGGCCGAGCAGGTCGCGGCGGCCATCCGGGAAGCCTCCACCCTGGCGGCCCGGCTCACCTTCGGCGACACCCCGGTGCGCTTCCCGTTCAGCACGGCCGTGGTGGAGTGCTACGCGGACGCGAAGTGAGCGCGCGCCGCCCGTGCGACCATGGCTGACAGAGCTTCGATCGGCTCCTGGACGAGGTGCGCCGTACCCAGCACACGACAAGACGGCGCGTGGGAGTTCTCCATGGGATGGATCGCGCTCGTACTGTCCGGAATGCTGGAAGCGGTGTGGGCGACCGCCCTCGGCAAGTCGCAAGGCTTCAGCAGCCTTCTGCCGTCCGTGATCTTCGTACTCGGCCTGCTGCTCAGCATGTCGGGCCTCGCCTTCGCCCTCCGCACGGTCCCGGTCGGCACCGGGTACGCGGTCTGGGTCGGCATCGGCGCCGCCCTCACCGCGGCCTACGCCATGCTCTTCGACGGCGAACCGGCCGGCACCGCGAAGATCCTGCTGCTGCTCGGGCTCATCGCGTGCGTGGCGGGGCTGAAGCTGACGCACTGATCCGGTCACCCGCACGGGCGAACGGCAACCGGAATACAAGGCTCATGCAGGGCAACCCTGACCCCGCCTCAGCAGTCACACGAGCATCACCTGTCCGTGTTTCCGCAGGTCCGGAAAGGGCCCCTTTTCCTGTGACAACTCGTACCCGCGTGGCGGCGGCGGCCCTGACGGCCGCCCTCGCCACCGCCGGCGGTCTGCTGACCGCCACCCCGGCCTCCGCCGTCACCTGCGCGTCGCCGTCCTGGACCGCGCAGTACTACGCGAACACCTCCTTCAAGGGCACGCCCAAGCTGACCGCCTGTGACTCGGCGATCTCCGAGAACTACGGCTACGGCGACCCGGCCGGAGTCACGCTGCCGAAGGACAACTTCTCCGTCCGCTGGTCCGTCACCCGGGACTTCGGCTCCGGCGGCCCGTTCCGGCTCGCCGCGGCCACACAGGACGGCATACGCGTCTACATCGACGGCGCGCGGCGGATCGACCTGTGGCGGAACGTTTCCTCGACCGTTCGCAAGACCGTCGACCTGAGCATCCCCGCAGGCAGGCACACGCTCCGCGTGGACTACGTCGCGTGGACCGGCTACGCCTCCGCCGCCTTCACGTACACCCCGCGCACCGACGCCCAGGCGGACACGGTCAAGCCGCTGGCGCCGGCGGGGCCCACCGCCGCGTACGACCGCACGACGGCGAAGGCCACCCTGCGCTGGACGCCCAACAAGGAGATGGATCTCGCTGGTTACCGCGTCTACCGCCGGCTGAGCGACACCGCCTGGACGAAGGTCAGCGGCACGAAGCTGCTCACCTCCCCGTCCTTCGCCGACCTGCCGCCCGTGACCGGCCAGACCTTCTTCTACGAAGCCCGCGCCGTCGACAAGGCCGGCCATGAGTCCACCGGCAGCGCGGACGTGTCCGCCACCACGGCGGACCGCACCGCCCCGGCGACACCGGCCGGCCTCACGGCGACGGACGGGCAGGACGGCGTGGCGCTGGCCTGGCAGCCGGTCCCGGGTGCGGCCGAGTACACCGTCTTCCGCCGGCGGCAAGCCGAGCCGGGTTTCCCGGAGGCCCCGGTGACCCAGGTCGCCACGGTGCCCTCGCCCTCCTGGACCGACAAGGCCGCCGCCGAGCGGACGGCCTACACCTACTACGTCGCCGCCGTCGACGCGGCCGGCAACCCCTCGGCGACACGCGCGACGGCGTCCGCCGCCCGTGGCGATCACGCACCCGCACCGGCCACCGGCATGACGGCCGTGTTCAAGCCGCGTACCGGCATCGTGCTGCGGTGGACGCCGTCGACCAGCGACGACGTCGACCGCTACGACCTCTACCGCGACGGCCACCTCTACCGGGCCGGCGTGTGGGGAGCCACCTACACCGACGAGACGGTCGACCGCGGCCACACGTACACGTACACCGTGGTCGCCGTCGACAGGGCGGGCAACCGCTCCCCCGTCTCCGCCCCGGCCTCCGCCACCACCGACGGTGACGACATCGCCCCGGCACCCGTCACCGGCCTGAAGGCGACGCCCCGCGAGGACGGCGTCCTGCTGGAATGGAACCCGAACACGGAGTCCGACCTCGCCCGGTACGAGGTCCTCAGGGCCGTGAAGTACGACGACGGCGACGGCGGCCACGTCTGGATCGCCCGCAGCGTCCAACACCTCGGCCCCGACGCCACCTCGTTCCTCCACCCCAGCGCCCCGGACGGCGAGGACGTCCTGTACGCCGTGATCGCCTCCGACACCTGGGAAAACCAGCTCCGCTTCGACGACGAGACCGTCAACTGGGTAGAGGTGACCGAACTCGGCACCCCGACCGAGGACTGACCCCTTCGCCTGCGGCACCCCTGCGCATACGGGGGTACCGCGGGCCCAGGACCCGACATAGGCAACAGAAAACCCCAGGCCGCGGACCTGGGGTTCTTCATCGGAGCCGCTTTCGGGATTCGAACCCGAGACCTACGCGTTACGAGACCGAGAGCGTTCGTGCTCTCCGGTGCCGCGCCGTGCTGCCGAGTGATGTCCGGCCTGATCAGAGCATGCACGGCCGGTTGTCCTGTGCCGCCTCGTTCCATGTCGTCCAAAGGCGTCCGGCCACCGGGCGGCCACCGCGAGCGTCACTGTCGCGAGCGCTACCGCCTTCGCGTGCCCGCTACACGGGCTGTGGCAGCTCTACAAGCATCGAAGGATTCGCGCTCTGGCGCTCTGCCTACGAAACTAGCAGGGAGCGGCATCGACGCAGAACTCACCGGACATCGACCTGGTCGGTGACCCGGGTGCTGTTCAGATATCGGTTTCCGGTCTCGCTTCCCCGGCGCACGGTGCGCTGACGCAAGCTCCTCGCACGTCCATGAGGTGACCGACAACTCATACGGTCAAGCGGTGTGCCGAGCGTCGAGGCCCGCGCGGGACTCGCCCTCGCTCACCGGGACTCCGCCCCTTTGCCGAACGCGTGCCGCATCAGTTCCCCGTCCCTCTTCGGGACCGCGAGGTCGTACGTCCCGGCGCCGGTGACGAGTTCGTACCTCTCGAACTTCGGTGCGAGCCGCACCTTCCTGCTCGCCGGCCTCAGCCGGAACGGCGCTTGGAGGGTCGCACTCCGTCCGCCCTGCGTATCGCTCCAAGCCGGCGCCTCACGGACGGCGAGCCGGAGATACCCCCGCCTCAACCGCACCACCTGCTTGCCCTTGCCGACCGGGACCTCGACCGTCCCGCCGATGCTCTGCGTGAACCCGACGACCCGCAGCGGCTGCCCACTGTCGAAGTCGGCGATGTCCCGCGCGGGCGTGCGGCGCCGGATCCATGTCCAGCGCAGCAGCACGTCCAGCAGAGTCTCGGTGCCGGCGGAACGGCGTTCCGCGCGTGCGCCCGTCACTTTCCCGCCCCCGCCGCGAGTACCGCGTCGACGAATTCCCGCGGCGGCTGGTATGCATGGTCCGCCACATAATGCACGACCAGCGCCGGGGCAGCGTAGACATGGCCTTCGCCGCCCCTCACATGGACCTCGCCGCTGCCGATGAACACGTCTCGGAACCTGACGTTCTTCCGCGCTTCCTGGAAGGTCGGGCAGAAGTCGCAGAAGTGCATGCCCCGGTAGACGTTCACCGCGTCCTTGGCCAGCTCCAGGAGGGCTTCCACGAACCCCTCTGGCACGTCGCCCTGCGGAAAATCATGTCCTTCGGCGAGCCATCCCACGTTCAGCGGGGACGCACCCCCACCCGTCCAGCCCGGCTCGTCAGCGTGGTCCGAGTACTCGTACGTGCTGAGGTCTTTGTAGTACGCCATCATTCACCTCCTGGGATTCTTGTACTCGCGGCAGACCACGACGTGGCACGCGCCCATGTTCGGTTCCAGGATGTCACTCAACTTGGTGGGTTCCAACACACTGATCGACTTGCTGCTGATGTTCAGGTTGTCGGGGACGTCGACGGTGTAGTCGGGGATGCTCCGTCCGGGCCCGAACGTCTCGATGGGAGGAATGTTCGCACCTGTTTCCACGGCGAGACCGATGGAGTCCTTGAGTTTCTTCCCGTCCTCGACGTAGAACTTCACCCACGTCCCGGTCGGTACCGTAGCGTCCCCGTCTCCGAGCACGTAGTAACCGTGGCCCGCGATGACGGTTGAGTTGTCGGTACGCCCCTTCCGCGTGACGCTCTTCGCGTGCGGGGCTCCGACCCCCTTGCCCACGCGCGGGCTCGCGCCCCGGGACGTGTCGTCCGCCGCCGATCGATGGGCCTTGGCACCGCTGGCCGCTGCCGAGTCCTCCGCCGTGGCCGTTCTCGTGCCCTCGGCGACGGCTGCGACCCCGGTTCCGGCGATGCTCGCCGATCCGACGACCACGGCCCCGCCTTCGCCGATCACCCCGGCCGCGGCCCCCGTCACTGCGGCCCCCAGGCCACCGATCTCGGCCCCGGCCGTGAAACCCTCGGCGCCCGCGACCAGCACGGCGCCGCACGCGCCCGCCGTCGCTGCCACACATGCGACCGCGCCGACCACCACCGCCGTGGCGACCACGGCTGCGAGTACCGGGTGCCGCTCGACCACGTGGTAGGCCTTCTTGGCGTAGCAGGAGAGGGACAAGCCGCAGCTGTGGTGGGAGCTGCCACCGCGCCCGCCCCCGCCCCCGCTACCGCCTCCGCCCCCGCTTCCATAGCTGTGGTGGGTGCCGGAGCTCGTGTCGTTGACAGAACCGGTGTCAACGAGGTAAGACGTGCCGTCCGACTGACACGAGGTGCAGCCTTGGTCGGCAGGCATTTGCAGGCCTGTCGGGTCGCTGCCTGTGATCGGGTTGTCCGCCGCGTACGTGTATCCGTCGATCTGCTGAGCGTCGGTCAGCTCCAGGACCGGGTCGTCCGAGACGAAGCGGCCGATCGTCGGGTCGTACTCCCTCGCCCCCAGGTGCGTCAGGCCCGTGACGGCGTCCTGCACCCCGCCGACGAAGCTCTTGTCTCCCAGCCATGCACTCGAAGTCGGCTGTGTGCCACGAGTGTTGCCGAACGGGTCGAGCCGCCGCCGCGTGACCGCCTGCGTCGTCGCGTCCACCGCTGTCTCCGCGGTGTCGTGCGCGTCGGTGACCTGCCATTGGAGGCCGCCCGTGCTCGTGCGCACCGCGACGGTCTGGCCTGCCCACTCGTAGTAGCGGGTGCCTGTGGCCGTCGTCGCGCCCTTGGCGAGATGCACCTCGGTGTCGCCCAGGTACAGCGTCGTACCGGAGCCGTCGCGCGAGAGCAGCCGGTTGCCGTCCGCGTCGTACAGGTAGGAAGCGGATGTACCGTCCGCGTTGGTCACCTTGGCCAGATGGCCTTCGGAATCCCAGTCCAGTGTCTGAGTCTTGCCGTTGAGAGTGCGGGTGTGGGTCTGACCCGAACCGTCGTAGGTGTACGAGTTCGTGGTCGTCGTGGAGCCCACGACCGTGGTCGACGACGTCAGCGTGTGCGCCTGGGCCGTGCCCTTAGGCGGGTAGGCGAATGAGGTCGTCGTGTCCGAACCACCCACCCTAGTCGCGTGGTCGGTCTGGGTGTCGCGGTTGCCCAGGTCGTCGTACTGGAAGCTCTGCCAGTACGGTGCCGGGCCGCCGAGGACCGCTGTCGACGGGTCTGCCGAGCAGCCGTCCGTCGCGGTCCACGCCTCACTCAGCCGGTCGTGGCCGTCGTAGCGGTAGCACTGGACATCGTCGGTGCCGTCGGCGTGCGTGGCGACCTTCGTCGGGTTGCCCGCGTCGTCGTAGGTGTACGACGTGTCCTGGACGGGCGCCGACTGGGCGTCGTCCGTGACCAGCTCCCGCCGGAGACGTCGGGTGCCGTCCTCATAGGTGTTGGTGATCTGCAGCCACTTGGCGGTGTCGGAGGACGAAACCCCCAGTGTGAGCTGCGCGACGTCACCGAGTTTCGAATAACTCGTTTTTTGAACGTAGCCAGTGGCGCCGTTCAGCGTCGTCGGCATGCTCAGGTCGTTGTATCCGTATTCCAGCGACTCGGCGGGAAGTCCGCCGGCCCCAGGGTCGGAGGTGACCTGGACGGTGCCGTCGAGGTTGTAGCCGGTCGTCGACGTGTACGTACCGGCGAGCGCCTCCTCGTCCGCGACCGATGGAACGGTGACCCGGGTCAGGGTCGGCCGGTACAGGTCGTCATAGGCGCCGACCTGGCTGATGTACGCACTCCCGGACCCGGACGACCCGCCCACGTACCGGATCGAGGACGTCGGCTGGCCCTTGCGCACCGAGTCATAGGTCCACTTGGCCAGTTCATGCACCGCGTCCTTGGTGGTGCCGTCGTACAGATCGGTCTTACGGCCGAGGATGTCGTAGGAGTAGCTGAGCGTCTTCTCGTCGGACGTGCCGACTGCGGTCGTGGTGGAGGCGACCTGGTCCAGCTCGTTGTATGCCGTGCTCGTCGTCCCGGTGTCCGGGTCCGTCGAGGTGATCTTGCGGCCCATCAGGTCGTAGCCGTACGACCAGGTGTTGCCCGCGTCGTCGACAACCTCCTTGAGCTGGCCCTTCGGGTTGTAGGTGTACTTGATCGACGTGTGCGAGCCGGACGGCGACGGCGTGCCGTCGTCGTACTGCCGGGTCTCGACCGTGCGGCCGAGCGTGTCGGTCAGTGTCGTGGTCGCGACGCCGCCCTTGGGCGGGGTGACCGTCACGCGGTCTCCGCCGTACGCCGTGGAGGTCGTCCAGCGTTTGGTGCCCACCGCGTGGAAGTCCTCCGCCGTGGGCCGGGCCGCGCCGTCGTACGTCGTCAGCATCTGGGACGGAACCGCGGAGGTGATGTTCGCCAGTGTCCCGGACGGGGATTTGGTGTCCGAGTAGTCGGCGTCCGCTTCTACGGCCAGACCGTGGCTGTCGTACTTGGTCTCGGCGATGACCCGGCCGCCGCCCGGTGCGGGAGTCTGGGTCTGGCGCGGGCGCAGCAGGGCGTCGTAGAGGGCGTACGTGGTGTCGTAGGTCGTACCGTCGTTGTTGAGTTTGCCCGTGGAGACCACGGAGGCGGCAGTGTTGGAGATCGTGTAGGTGTAGACGAGGCTCGCGCTCTGGCCCGAGGACTTGCTGCGGTTGGCCAGCCACAGGGACGTCAGGCGGCCGAGGCCGTCGTAGGCGTATTCGGTGCGCTTGCTGTTGGGGTCGACGACCGAGGTGGCGATGCCCCGTGCGGGGTCGAAGTTCGTGGTCGTCGGGTAGCTCTTGGCGTCCGTGGTGACCGTGCTGGTCAGCGGGCCGCCCATGGCCGGCGTGTAGGTGGTCTTGCTGACGGTCGTGGAGTCGGCGTCCTTGACGGAGTCGACGCGGCCCTGGGTGTCGTAGTGGCTCGTGGAGACCGTCTGGTAGACGGGGGTGCCGCTGCTGTACGACGACAGGCGCTGGGTCGATGTCTCGTCGCCGAGGGTCGGGGCGGTGCTGTAGGACTTGCTGTCGTAGAGGGTGCGGTTGTCGGAGACCACGTCGTCGGGTCGGGTGGTGGTGGCGTCGCACGCGACGTCGACGGTCTCGACCCGCACCGGGAACGCCATCAGCCAGTCGGTGGTGTTGTTCGCGATCGTGGTGCGGGTGCACTGCTCGTCGCCCTTGACGGCCGTGTCACCGGAATCGTCGACGGTCAGCGCCGCACCGGTCGTCGAGTCGTACGTGGTCGACACGAGCGTGCTGCGCGTGCCGCCCGAGGACAGGTCCGTGCGGGAATGCACGGCTGCCGGGCGGGTGAAGTACGCGCTGCGAGTGCCGTCCGTGGCCGTCTGGTGGATCCACTGGTCGGTGATCGTCCCGGACACCTCGGCGGAGCCGTTGTAGGTGATGGACTCCCGGACGGTGCCCGCCAGCGGGTCGGAGTCGGTGACGGAAGCCCCCGTGGAGTCGGTGACCTTGACGCTGCGGGTGGTGCCGTCGGATTGCTTGTCGCCGTCCATGCCGCGGAAATACGTGGCGACCGTCTTGGTGCGGGTGGACTGCGCATCGCCCGTGGTCGTGGTGACGCTGCCGTAGCCGCGCCACTGCGCCCACGTCTTGCGCTTGGCGGGGGCGGTGACGTTGTCGGTGTCGTAGTGCCAGGCCGGGGAGCCGTTGTAGGTGTAATCGGTCTCCTTCAGCGGGGCGCCGCCGGTCGGGTCGGACTCGGTGACCTGGGTGACAACGTATTTGTGAAACCAGTCCAGTTGGGGGTCCGCCGTGAACGGCGGCTGCCAGTACGTCGGGAAACAGCGCAAAGTGTCGGAGTCGGGAGCGCTGGGCATGGTGGTACGGGCGACGCACTGCGGGTCGGAGTAGTTGACGGTGAGAACCGAGCCGGTTTCCGAAGTGATCGTCCGCACTCGCCATTTGACCAGCGCGGCGATGTCGTCGTGGGTGGTGTCGACACGGTTGTAGAGCTGGACGCCCGCGAAGGCGACCGGCGGCATGGCCTTGGTCGAACCGTCTTTTCCGGTACGGGTGATGGACTTCAGCCACAGTCCGGCCGAGGTGCCGTCACCCGGGTCGGGGAAGGACTGGGACAGCGCCCAGGAGTCGACGTCACGGTAGGCGGGCGTGGCCAGGCTCGCGTCCCACACGCTCGTGGTGATGCCCGTAAGTCGCTTGCGGGAGAAAAAGGTCGGCCCGGTTGCCGTGCACACCTTGCCCGAGGCGCAGATCTGGTCGAACGGCACGTCCGGCCAGTGCGAGGAGGTGGATGAGGTGAGCGAGGAGCAGTCCTCGGTGCTGGTGACCAGGCAGCGCTCCGCGGTGGTGAAGGAGACCTTCTCCGGGGCGGTGCCGAAGACGGTGGAGGAGGTGATGCCGTAGTCGATGCGGCTGAGGTAGCCGCCGCGGTCGTACGCCGTGCCGTTGGCGGTGGTGGTGCCGTTCTTGGCGTAGTAGTTGGTCTCCTTGGTGTACCAGTACGCCATGGCGTTGCCGTGCGGGTCGACCACGTAGTCGAGGTTCCAGCGCCAGGCCTGGGTCAGCGCACGGCCGGAGAACGACGTCCCCTGGTCGTAACCGGGCTCGCCCGAGTCGTCACCGAACACCGGGGCTGTCCAAGTGGAGTTGGTGACCGCGTCCCCGGTCGCCCAGCCCGGCAGACGGTTCTTGCCGAAAACGTACTGGGTGCCGTCCGCGGTGGTGACGGTCCAGTACTCGCCGTCGTTGTCGCCGTTGGTCGCGCCCGTGGAGCGGGTGACGCGCTCGCCGTCGTCGGTCTTCGCGTGCCACTCGCCCGAGCTCGTCTTGATCAGAGGGCTGGACTTGCCTCCGAGGACGAGGGTGGCGTTGTCGTTCGCCCAGCACTCGTCGTTCTTGCCGGACTGGCCGTCGTCGTCGCAGGAGTCGTATGAGCGCTCGATGTACCCGGTGGTCATGTCGAAGCCCTCGCCAACCCAGGAGGGCTGGTTGTTGGTCGAGGGCAGGCGGCCGTCGATGCTCTGGGAGTCGTAGGTGAGGGCCAGGTTGGGTGACGGGCCGCCGTTGGAAGGTGGCACCGACAGCGGGTACGACCACGTGAAGTCGCCGCTTGAGCCGCCGGCGTTCCAGGACGCGGACGGGTTGAGCGGGGTCGCCGCGTAGGAACCGGCCCCGGACTTGGCGTCGGCGGTCGCTGCGACGGTCGTCGCGGCCAGCGCGACCGGGGTGGTCGCGGTGAGCGTGTGCGTCGCGGTGTCGTTTGTCGTGGGCAGCGGCGTCGTCGTACGGCACTTCTTGAGCTGCGGGGTGGTCAGCGCGCAGGCGGGGAGGCGTACGAGGGAGAGCCGGGCGGCGTAGTCGCCTCCGTAGGCGTTCGCGAAGCCCGAATAGTCCAGCGTGAACCGGGCCTTGGCTGCGGACTTCCGGCCGTCGGCCCGAGTGAGGGAGAGGACCGCGCCATGGATGCCGAGAGCGGTGGCCGTCCCGTGCGGGGCCGTCCTGACAGTGACCTTCGTGGGGGCCCGGCCCTTGGGGGGCGGGGTCACCTTCACTGGAAGTCGGCCGACCAGGGTGGACTTGGCCGTCCTCGCCGCCACCGGGAACGTCCTGGCCGAAGCAGTGGGCCAGCTCACTCCCCGGGAAAGGATCTTGACGGTACGAGCGGCGGCGGCCTTCACCGGGTCCTTCTTCGCAGCCGTCTTCACCTTGAAGGCAACCGCTTTACCGTTTTTGGCCGTTGGCGCTGCCACGGTGTGGTGTCCGTGACGCTGGGTCGCCCACACCGCAGGCGCTGTGCCGAGGCTGGTGGCCACCAGCGCGCTCGTCGTGGCCCCGACAACCCACAGTCGTATCCGGCGCACCTGTTCCCGCCGTCTGTGCCCTGGCCCGCCCATGACTGAACTCCCCGTGTGTCGAAAGTTTTCGTATGCGTACCGATGCTGTCGGCACTGTGATCTAGAGCGGAATGGGCGCTTCGTTGACGTACATCTGGTCGATGGCAGTGTCCGACATGACACCGGTCCACACCCGCACGTCGTCGACGAGACCGTGGGCGAAGTCGCTGTACGCGCCCGTGCTGATCCGTCCGCGACCGATGTTGAAGGTGCCGATGGCCTGCCAGGGCGAGGTGAACACGACGCCGTCGCCGGTGTCGTCATCGGTGTCCGTGTCGCCCTGCGCGCCCTGGCGGACTCCGTTGACGTAGAGGAAGAGCTGGTGGTGGGCACCGTCGTACAGGCCGGTGAGTAGGGTCCAGTCGCCCGGGTCGACCAGCTGTGCCGAAGCGGTGGTGGCGGGCACCTTCACGACCGTGGCCGCGGTGCCGGCGGCGTCCGCTGTGGTACGACCGAACACCCACATGCCCTGCGCGGAGCCCGCCGCCTGGTCGTACCACAGACCCCATGAGTCACGAACGCCGCCGGACTGGGTGGCGACGCGCATGTGGTGTGCGACGGAGGTGTCGGACAGCGAGGCCGTGTCGAGCTTGGCCCAGGCCGCCACAGTGAAATCTCCCTGAGAGTCGACGATCGGTCCGTTCGCGGAGGCGTCAGCCGTCGAAGTGCCGTTCAGGGACAGAACGTTGCCCTTACCGCCGTCGGTGTCGGTGCTCCAGCCGCCGCCCCCGGCGACCGTGGCCGTGTGACCGTATCCGGAGGAGTCGGCGGCGCTGGTTCCAGAGGTCTCGTCGAGGCCCCACCCGGCTGCGAGCGCCGGCTGTGCCTGGCCGGTGTCGGCGTTGGTCATCGCCTGGAGGTCTGCGATCTCCTCTTTCGACAGGATCCGGTTCCAGGCGGCCACCTCGTCGACCTGACCCGGGAAATAGTCGGTGAACGCACTGCCGTACTGGCCGCGGGCGATCTGGAGACCGCCGGTGCCCCGCCAGGGCGTGGTGAAGGAAACGGGATCACCCTGCGCCAGACCGTTGACAAACAGCTGGATCGTCTGCTCCTGCGCGTCGTACACACCCATCAGATGCGTCCAGACACCGACCTCAGGCGTGGTGGTACCCGTCGAGCGGACAATGGCCGGTGCCGTCACGTCCGTGGTGTACCGGTTAAAGACCCAGGCGTCGTAGGACGTCGAATAGTAGATCGCGAACGCCGACCCGTTGACGCCCGCCTGCGAGACGGCGACCGCGTTGTGGGCGGTACCCGTAAGGCGGGCCCACGCCGAGATCGTGAAGCTCTTGGTGGTGTCCAGAACGGCCGAGCCTGTCGCCGCGTACGACGAAGTCCCATTGGTCTGGAGGGAGGTGCCGAGCCGGGCGAGTGAGGACCAGCCGGCCGAACCGGCCAGGGTCGCCGTCCGCGCGCCGACCGAATCGGTGGCCGTGGTGCCGGTTCCCTCGTTGAGGGACCAGTGGGCGACCGGGCCCGCCCCGGGCGCGACCTTGAAGGTGTACGTGTAACTGATGGAGGCGTTGCCTGGCGCGTCCCAGGTCTGGACGGTCAGGGTGTTGACCCCGCGGACGTCCGGCGCCAGGGACACCGCATAGCTGGTCGTGGTAGCCGCGAAGGTTTTCGTCCGCACCGGGTTGTCGTTGAGTTGATAGGTGTACTTGACCACGTCCGTGGCCCCGTTGGCCTTGAGGGTGAACGTCGCCGGGGCGCCCACACCACCGTAGGCCGTGCAGTCGTCCGGACTGTCCGGGCTCGCACACTCCTGGTAGGTCGTCGAGTCGACGTCCGGCTGCACCGGCGCCGAGGAGTCGATCCGGAACCAGCACCCACTGGTCCAACCCGAGTACATGTAGCCGGTGGTTCCATCGAAGGAGTACTTGTACTGGCTGCGGGCGCGGAACCAGTACGTCTGCCCGTTCGTCAGCGTCGGAGACGTCCACGTGCCGGTGGTACCGGAGGTCGTGTAGGCCGAGGGGCTGCCCGAGCCGACCAGCGGGTCGGTGGCGTCGGCGTCGTACTTGTACACCTCGAAGTTCGGCCGCAGCGTCGACTGTGATCCGTCCGCCGACTTCGGGGCCGCTCCCAGCCTGGGCGTCGTGTCCCGGATCACGGCGGCCGTGGTACGGGACGTCGCACACGTCAGGTTCGGGCTCGACAGCTTCACACCCGTCGGTGCGGACGGCTTCGACACGAACGTCACCGACAGAGTGGGCTTGTGGTCAGACGGCGAGGCGAACTGCTTCCAGGCGATGTCATCGCCCTCGTCGGCCGCCCGCAGCCCCAGTGTGGTGGTCGATGCTGACTGCCCGGCGGTGTAGCTCACCGCCTTGGTGGCGTCGAAGTCGACGTTCCCGCCGGGGCAGGACGACGAATAGCCCTTGGCCGTGCTGACCGAGTCCACCTGGGCGGACCAGGCCGGCTGCTTCGACCAGGTCGTGGACGACGCGATCGACCCGGTACGCCACAACTGCACTGCTTTGTGGGTGCAGTTGGCCGACCACACCTCAAGAGCGGTGAAGGTCGCCGAGAGGATCTTCTTGCCGCCGAGAGTGTGCGTGTCGAACTGGTACAGCGCGCGGGCCTTCTTGTTGTCCACCCATGCGTCGTAGCCGACACCCAGGGCGTGCGAGGTCTTCCAGAACGATGTCGACGGCGAACTCGTCCACACCGTCGTCCACCCCGACAGCGACGCACTGGTCGTCTGCGGGTCGAGCACCACGGGGTAGGTGGTGTCCGGGTCGTCGAGGAACGACTTGTCCGGCCTCACTGTCAGCGCGTCGTCCGAGGCGGTCACGTCCATGGCGGTCGCGCGGGCACCGGGGTGGGGACCGTCGAGGGTGCCCGCTTCGGTCACGGCCGTCCGCAGGGCGGCGCTCGTCACGTCGTACGAGGCCCGCGACGCAGTCGTGGACGAGGCGGTGGAAGCCCTGGGCGCGGTGGCGGCGGTGGCAGCCGCAGAGGAGGTCGTAGAGGCCGCAGACGTCGAGGAGTCGTACATCAGCGCGCTGCCGGTGGTAAATACCGGCTGGCCCTCGGCGTCGACGAAGGCCGCGCCACCGGAGTGGGTGTCGTACGCGGAAACGCCGTCGACCGAGACAGGGAAGCGCACGCTCGACAGATCCGGGTTGTCGGCCGCCGACCGGGACTTGACGACCAGGTTCTCGCTGAAGCCGTCCGCCGTCGCCTGCACTACCAGGTCCGTGCCGGGCAGGACGTCCGCGTACGTCGCCGTCGAACCGGAGAGCGCCGGCGTCGGCAGTGTCCAGGGTGAGCCGACACTGTAGGTCTTGCCGTCCTTCGTGATCCGCGCCAGAGGATCATGCACGCCACCCCCGGAAAAGGCGATGTCCACAGCGGCGGCCTTCGGCACGACCAAACCGGAGGAGGTCGCCGCGAGGTCGGTGTCGGCGGGAACCCAGCGCGACGCCTGCCGCGCACGTACAGCCTCGGCATCGAACTCGACGGTGAACGTGCCGTCCGGCTGTGCCGTCACCAGTTGCGTGGGCGTCGTCTCGGCAGCCACCTCGACGGGCGAACCCGACTCCGCGGCCTTCTGCGACGCTGCAGCCTCGGGCGACAGACCCGTCGCGTCATCCGTGACCGAGGAAGCATTCCCTGTGGGCGCGTCGGCGACCGCATGCGCACCCGCCGCACCCACCAGTTGCACCAGCAACGCAGATGTCGCCACCCATCTCAGCCGTCTTCCGGCACGCCACACAGCCCGACCCCCGCGATCACAGAACCTTCACTGCTGTTCACAGCGGGGTGATCAAAACCTGAGAACTTGCCTGCGTCAATGAATTTCCATCAGAACCAACTGGGGCAAAATGCCTCACAAGTGATTACCAATAAGTAAATAAAAGGACATGGTTCACTGATGAAAGAATCTGCTCTTCGTCAAGGGAATCATAAAGACGCTGCAGTTGATCCACAGAAGTCCGACTAGCACACAGGATAACGTGAAGAGAAGGCAAAACTGACGCCGCGTAAGGAAGTTGTGACGGAAGTCGGCGTCCCGCACCCCGTCTGAAGGGCGGGTGAAGCTTCCCCTTGATCGTGGACACCTGGAGACTGGGATCTTGAGGTTCCAGAGGAAGTAGCACCAGGTGGGAAGCAAGTACACGAAGAGGTAGACCGAGGAGTTCAAGCGAGACGCGATCGCGCTCGTCGACTCCTCAGGGAAGACGGTCACTGCGGTCGCCCGGGAACTCGGCATCAGCTCGGAGTCTTTGCGCGGCTGGTACCGCCGGGCCAAGGCCGACCAGGGTGAGGGCGCCCCGGGCGAGCTGACCAGCGCGGAGCGCGAGGAACTGCGGCGGCTGCGCAAGGAGATCCGCGAACAGCGGCAGACGATCGAGATCCTGAAAAAAGCGACGGCCTTCTTCGTGAGGGAGAACGACCGGTGAGCGAGCTGTACCGGTTGATCCATGCGGAGAAGGCGAACTATCCGATCGTGCTGCTGTGCCGAGTCCTGCATGTGGCCCGCTCCTCCTCCTACTACGCCTGGCTACGCCTGGCGCGAGGGCGAAGCCGCCCGCCGCAGGCGCCGGGCCGCCGACGACGCACTCGCGCACGAGATCACCATGCTGCACCTCGCCTCCCGCCGTACCTACGGTGTCCCCCGTATCCACGCCGAGCTGCGCCGCCTCGGGCGGCGGGTGAACCGCAAGCGCATAGCCCGCGTGATGCGCGAGCACGACATCCGCGGCGTCACCCGCCGCAAGCACCGCTCACTGACTCGGCCGGACAAGAAGGGGACGCCGGCCCCGGACCTGATCGGCCGCGACGTTCACGCCGATACGCCCGGAACCAGACTGGTGGGCGACATCACCTACCCGCCTACCGCGGAGGGCTGGCTCTACCTCGCCTGCTGGCTGGACCTGGCCACCCGCGAAGTCGTCGGCTATGCCATGGCCGACCATCACCGCGCCGAACTCGTCCGGGCCACCGCCCGCGCCGAGGTCTTCGCCTTCATCGAGACGTTCTACAACCGGCGCCGCCTGCGCAAACACAAGGTATTCGGCTACCTCACCCCGGCTGAGACCCGGCAACGGCACCAGCACGCTCTCGCGGCATAACAAACGAATGTCCGAGATCACGGGGAAACTTCATCATAGCCGTGCCCCCTGATGTGGTTGCCGATGTCCCCCAGGCTGTGAGGCAGAGCGACGTCTTGTAGGAACGGAACAACGGCCAGACTGCCGTACGCCCACCCCCATCGTCGTTCCTGGCCACCGCCGCTGCACGCCATTTGCACGTTTGGCCACCGGTCGGCCACCGGAGGGCTCACGAGGGGCACCTCGGGACTGGTACGTCACCTGAACCAGGGTCACGGAATAGATCTGCACGAGCTGCTGCATGATCTCGACCGGCTTCTGGGTGATGTGGACGCGGTCCTTGCGCGGTTGGGAGGCGATGAAGTGGCCGGGCAGGTAGAGGTCCCGGTCCTTTTCGAGGCTGCCCTTGACGCCCCAGGTGATGAACTCGGCCGACTGCTTGAACCCGCCCTTGCGGGGCCGGCTGGCGGGCTTGATCCACGGGATCGTGCCGCTCCAGGTCCAGCCCGCCATCTGCAGGGCGTCGCTGGTAGTCGGCTCCTGGCGCCAGTCGGAGAAGACCATGGCGACGGAGTGCTCGGTCGCGGCCCGGTACGCCTCGGTGAGCAGCGTGGTCAGCCAGCTTCGATAGCTCCGCTGGTCGCGGTTCTCTCCGGGGAAGTTCTGCAGGTCGTGCGCCGATCCGCTGGTGACGTACTTGGCGCGGGCGGTGCGGCCGGTGCGGTCCGAGCTGGTGCGTCCGCCGGAGTTGTACGGGGGGTCGGTGATGACGGCGTTGACGCTCTCATCCGGCAGGGTCTTCAGCACGGTGAGGGCGTCGCCTCGATGCAGCGTGTAGCTCATGTGCGGGGCCTCTTTCAGGGCACGACGGAACTGGGCCAGCTCCGGACGGCGGTCAACAACGGCCGTTCGGAGCTGGGTTGCGCCGGAGGTTAACCGCGTTTTCCGGCCGCACCTAGCGAGCCCGTGGCGTGCTCCGGGCCCGGGTTCGGCGGTCGTTTGGTGCGGCCGGAATCCCGGTCTACTGTCTCGCCGTGTCACCGAGGCGGAGCCCGGCTCCGCCCCCGATGACCTGTGTTGATCCGTGTTGCCGCGTCCAAGAGCGCGGCCCGGAGGGCACGTTGATCCCTCGTTCTCGATGCCGTGAGGAGACCCGGTGCACCGCCTGAGATTACGAGCGCGGCTGGCTGCCGCGCATGACCTGAGACCGGCGTCCGGGAGCTACCAACTCCCCTGACCCGGGCCCGCCCTGAGAGGCGGATTCACATCGGCGCGGTGCCGACGGCTTTGCACGAGAAGTCGGTACCGCGCCTCCTGCGAACCCGAGGAGCCGCTGCGATGCAGCACGCCCTGATACGCCCACGCCCTGACCCAACTCCGTCGCCCGGCCGGGCTGTCCGCCCCTGCGAACGGCAGCGGCGATGAAGAAGACCACCGGGACCGTCGTCGGTCTCTTCGCCTCCGGTCCGCTGCTGCTGGCCGTTCCGATCCTCGGTGCCGCGGCCGCGAGTGCCTCGGCCTCCTGCTCGACCGGCGGTACACAGGCTGTTGCTGCCATAGCCATGAAGCATTCCAGGTCCAAGTCCCGCGAATCCACCCAGTTTGCGCGCCTGGCATCGTCGCCGGAACGTCGCCGGCCGGCTGCGGCACTTGTGGAGATCGAACAAAGCCACCGTCGTCTCGCCGACTCTCGGCTCACACGTCCTGGCCACACCTCTGCAGCGCCGCTGCAGAAATAGCCGCACCTCGGCCTCACATCGCAGCCTGCGGGCTCGCCGAGCGCTTCGCCCCCCACCGGGGAAGGTCAAGGAAAAGCAAAAGACCCAGGTCAACTGGTATCTGACCTGGGTCTTGAAAGAGCCGCTTTCGGGATTCGAACCCGAGACCTACGCATTACGAGACCGTGAGCGTTCATGCTGCATGATGCTTGGTCGTGCTACTGAGTGACGTTTTACCTGATCGGCGCACGTGCATTTGGTCGGTCTGTGATCATCGGTATTACGCCGTCCAAAGACTTCCGGCCACCGGCCAGCCGCCGAAAGGTGCACCTATGACGACAAAGAGAGGCTCTATGCAGGGTGTGGGTCCTCTACTGCGCCTTCGCGTCAGGGCGCGGCCAAGGCCGCGGTCAGCGTGGACCGGACATGGCAAACGCCGACGGTGCCGGTGACGGCAAGGCGGCCGTCGAGCAGCGGGTTGAGCGGGCCAGCCAGTTCAGCGGGCAAGCATGGTGTGCGTGGATGAGCAGCCCCAGGAGTTCTTCCTCGCCGTAGTCGATAGCGCTTAGGAAAGGGGCTGAGCATGTGAACGGGACTGCCCAGTTGGCACGGCAATCTCACCATTATGAAGCGACCCGGTCGCGAGAGCGCACCCGAGCGTTCCTATGGGAATTGCAGGCTGCCTTTAGGTGATCACCGGCAGGCTTGTGCGCCGCTTACGGCGGCGTCTCACCCCTGCAGTCATCGATCACTCCGGGGTAATGGACACGATGATCTCGCTCTTGACCTCGGCGAGCCGACTTACGACTTCACGTGAATCCCTGCCGCAGACGGACGCGACCGCGACCGCGTCCTTTGCTTGCCTGGGTTGCCTGACGAGTTCACCCGGACGGTAAGGCGCCCTGAGCTGAAGCAACCACTCGGCCCGCGGAAACGCATCGAACCCACGAAAGCGCCCCAGCCTCGGCGGATAGATCATGGACCAACCGGTCGCCGGCCGGTCCGTATGCGCCTGACTTACGCTGTCCGGGACAACGCGCCCGATCTGCGGCAAGATGCTGGCGAAAAGCAGCGAAACCCCGTGACGATACCGAAATGTAGTGTCTATTCCGGCACCGCCGGGGCGTCCGCCCAACTCGCAGAACACCGCCCTCCCATGGGCATCGAGGAATGCTTCAAGGTGCGCGGCACCACTGAACCAAGGGATGCACCCGAGCACCGCGCGGTTGAATTCGACCAGGACGTCGAGGTCCGGCCCATCGTCAAGGGTGTGCGACCGGACCTGCCCATTCAACGGAAATGTTTCATGCGAGTCCAGATACTGCGAGACGGAGACAGACACCGGTACACCGTTGTTGACGACGCTGTCGATATGGAACTGACGGCCGGCGATGAATTCTTCGGCCTCGTACCGGTCTGGGCCAGCGAACCCTTGTTGCTGCAAGCGCAGCAGCTCGTTCTGATCGCGGACGATATGCACGTCCAGAGAAGAAGAGCCGAGGACAGGCTTGACGACGATCTGACCGAACTTGCCGAGAAGCTCTGTCGCCCGGATGGGTTCAGGGATTTCCATGAATTCCGGAACCCGGATCCCATGCGCCGAGAAGTGGCGCTTCATCGCCATCTTGTCGCGAAGCAGCAGCGTGTGCTGCGTGCCAATCCCGCCGACGCCTAGGGTCTCGCGCAGACGTGCGGCCGGCAGCAGCAGTCGCTCCTGGGTCGCCACCACCCAGTCGAACTCGAGGTCACTGACCAGTTCCGGCAGCGACTCTGTGAGCTCTCCGGTGGGGTGGATGTGCACCGGGATGCAGCGGTCCACCTGACCGGGGGGCACCTGAGCGAGGTCGTGAGACCGCGCGAGCAGGGTGATGTCGTATTCGTCCGGAGGGAAGAAGGGGCTGCCGTCATCGTGGCGGTAGGCGTCGTAACCGACATGGCTTACCAGGGCCACCCGTTGACGAGTCACTGCACCTCCGATGTCACGACGCGGGAGGTATCGACTCCCGGCGCCTGCTCCGACGTCTTCGTTCTACCGCTGATCGCCAGATGCGCCAGCCCGGAGGCGAGAGCGAGGGCCACGGCCGCGAGGAGCAGCAGCGCCCCTGGTCCCAGCGCTTGGACGACCACCCCGCTGGCAGCTGCCCCGACGGCTCCGCCCAACGACATGAACGAACTGATCCACGATTGCGTCTCCGCGGCCATGTTCTCCGGAGACAGATCACCGACCGTCGCCCACAGGGCCACGAAACTGGGCCCCACCGCCATTCCCATGATCGCCGCGGCCACGATCAGGATCGCGGTCCAGCTGAGGCTGGCCGCCGCCACCAGCAGGGTTCCCGCGGACAGCGCGGCCAACGTGACGGGGAACGTGGCCCGGCTCGCCCTCTTGGCCGGCAGGGCTCCTAGAGCCAGGCCGCCCGCCATGCTGCCCACCGACATGCAGCTGAGGAGCACTCCGCTCATCAGCGGTGCGTCGTGCTGCTGGGCCCAGGCGGGGAACGCCAGCTCGATCGCACGGACCGCGACGAAGAAGGCCACCACCGCCACCATGGTCCGACGCACCGCCCGGTCACGCAGCGGGCCCAGCCAGTGGCGCTCCGCGGACCGCACCTGTCTGTGCTGGTGCGGGAGCTTGCGGGAGAGCAGCAGGAGAGTCGCGATGGTGGTCAGCAGCGCGGAGGCGGCGAGACCGGCCCACGGCGCCACCGCCACCACCAGAACGGCGGCGATGGTGGGACCCACGATGTATCCCACGTCGGTCAGCACGGCATCCAGCGACAGGATCGATCTCCGGAGGTCGTCCGTCGTCATCGCTCCCCACATCAGCCGGGTCACGATGTAGATAGGAGGAAGCGACGCCGACGCGATGAACGCGCAGACCACTGTGATGGCGAACGACCCGTGTGTGCTTTCGTTCCAGACCAGGACGATCAGGGCGCCCAGATGCGCCACGAGCCCCGGAAACATCACCAGGGTGTAGCCGTAGCCGTCCATGAGCCTGCCCCTCAGCGGGACGGTGGCGCCGGCCAGCGCGGACACCGAGACCACCACGGCTGCCTGACCGAGGCCCCGATAGTGCGCGACCTCAAGCAGGAGGGCGACCGCGGAGATACCCGGCTTCAGCTTGCCCGCGACCGCAGCGAACAGGGACGAGCCGAACTGGGGCAGAGCGAAGAGTTCCCGGTACTGGGACAAGAACGTCATCGGGATCAGCAGACCGGTTCGATCACTGGTTTCACGGTGTCGCGGACCGCGGCCATGCGCTGGATCAGTGTCCGGCGGTCCGGCGCGGAGACGCTCACCCTGAGCGGAATGGTCGGGATGCTGGTGGTCGTCGGCACCAGGTCGCCCGGCCGGTAGCGCACCACCACCTTGTCCACGCCGGGCAGTTGCTCCACCTCGTCCAGTCCGCGGATCTCCACAAGACGGCCGGCCGGCCCGTCATTGCGGATGGCGTTGGCGCCGCAGTAGCCGTCGAACTTCACCGACACGGTCGCGATCTTCGGCACCTCGCCCAGCCGGACGGCCAGGCTCTGGCGATGCGGGTCGAGATCGCTGTGCGCGAGCCACGCGTCGATCATGGGGTACGCGGGCAGCCGGGCGCCCAGCTCGATGAGGTGGGGCTGGCCGGCCGACATCTTGATCTCGGTGTGACTGGGGCCCAGACGTACGCCGAACGTGTCGAGCACCTGCCGCACGTAGTCGACGGCTGTTTGCCAGTCGGGATCGTCCCGGGAGATCTGCGCCCACTCCCAGTACGGGAACGAGTAGTCCCGGTCGTCGGGTTGCCGGTACTCCCAGATGTCCAGGACGTGATGCGTGCCGTCGTGGGAGAAGAAGTTGACCCCCAATTCCCGCCCCCGCACGTACTGTTCGACCAGCCAGCCCTCGACCCGCCTTCCGAAGTGGTCGGTCTGGTGCAGGTCTGAGAGGTCCTCGGCATCCCCCGGCCCGCTCAGCAGCCGGATACCGTGCGACCCGGCCCCGGTCGTGTGCTTGGCGATGGCCGGGAAGCCCACGTCGTGCGCGGCACGGGTGATGTCGGCCGCGTCCTCGACCGTCACGTACCGGGGAATACGGACTCCCGACCGCGCGGCGGTCTCCCGCATCGCGGACTTGTCCCGGCGGGCGAGGGCCAGCCGCGCACCGTTGCCGGGCAGGCCGAACTCCTCGGCCAGTGTGTCGGCTTTGTCCACGGCCACGTCGTTGGCGGGTACCACAGCCCGGATGTCGGCGCCCAGTTCCGCCAGTTGCTTCCGGATATCGTGGAGTTCCGCGGCGTGGAGACTGACCGTGTCGCCGACGGTGTGGTCGGGGTACCGGATCCGGAGGTGCTCGCTGGGCATCGTGTACACGGAGATCACGGCCATTCCGCGCCCGGCCACCTGGGGCTTGAAACCCATGCCCGGCCCGCAGGGGTCCATAAGCACAACAGCGGGCGTTCCGCTGAGCGAGCTGGTCATGATGCTCCTTGCGTCTTCTCGTCGGATGCGGCGGGGGCCGTACTGGTCTGCATGCCGGAGGCACCTCACATCGTGGCGCCTACCGCGTCCTTCGTGTCGTACTCGTGGGCGAAGTAGCCGGTGGACGACTTCACGCCATCGTTCACGTGAGAGCCTTCCTGAACCTGGTACAGCGAGTTGAACTCCGCCTCCGCGACCGGCAGCCGCCACTGCCCGGCCTCGCTCCGCACGACCTTGGAGGCACGGCCGCGCACGAGTTTCGCTGTTGGCTCGTTGTGCGCGGCATGCGGACCGTAGTAGATGGGGAGGGCGTCGGCCGCGCGGTAGGACGGGATGAAGACGCGGCGGTACACGTCCGACAGGTTCTTCTCCGACGAGTGCAGGAGCAGGGGGTGGATGAACACCACCGAGCCAGCGGTCGCCTCGCAGTCGACGATCGCGGAGTCCTTCAAGCCCACGTTCGCCGGCGACGAGACCTTGCCCACGAAGTAGCCCCCCGCCTCGTGCTGGAGAAGGCCGTGCCGGTGCGAACCGGCGACTACCCGCAGACAGGCGTTCTCCCGGGTCGCGTCGTCGAGATAGATCAGCGCGGCGACCAGGTCGGTGTTCGTGTGCGGGTAGAACGCGAAGTCCTGGTGCCACTCGACGACGCTGCCCACACGCGGCGGCTTCACGTTGAGCTTCGAGTACTGCAGCACGATGTCCGAACCGATCAGCTGCTCGACCGCGTCGAGGAGCCCGGGGTCCTCCGCGATACGGGCGAAGAGCTCGTCCTTGGAGGTCGGGGCCCAGATGCGGCGAGCCTTGGAGCCGTCCTCCGGCTCCGCCTCAGCCACATCGGCGAGGTTCGCGGAGGCAAGCAGGCCGTCGACGACAGATCGTACCTTCCCGATCAGTTCGGCGTCGAATATTCCGTCGACGACGCAGAACCCGTTCTCGCGGTAGAAATCCACCTGACTATCACTGAGTATGCTGGCCACCGAGTAACCCTTTCCTCGTCGCGCCCTTACGGATCCCGCAGATCCATGCGGTCCAATTCCTACACGTAAGGGCCACACACCGCAAGGCATCCCATGCTGCCGGAGCGGCAGTTACACCGTGGGACCCGCACTTTCTGCCGGGCTTCTGCCGCACTTCTGCCGCTGGTGCAGGTGCATTTCTCCGCTACTGTCGACACGACCTTGCCCCACCTTCCATCGCCCGAGGTATTCGATGTCAGAGGCATTGCCGAAGCCACGGTCGATCGTGCTCGGCGGGATCGGCGCCGATGCCCATTCGGTGGGCCTCACGCTGCTGAAACACGCCATCACGGAGGCTGGCCACACTGTCTATTTCATGGGCACCCAGAACAGCCTCGACGATTTTTTCGGGCATGCGGCCAACGCGGATGTCGTGATGATCTCGTGCATGGACGGTCATCTGCGCCATTATCTGAAGCGGTTTCCGGACCTGATGCTCCAGCATCCCGACATCGATGCGCTCTGGTATGCCGGTGGAAACCTAGACGTAGGCAGTTCCGAGCGGATACGCGGCGATGCACGCCGGCTTGGCTTTCGGCGGGTCTTTCCGACGTACGTCGACATTCCGACGATTCTCTCCGTGCTGACCGAGGATCTCTCGACTCGGCCTCCGGCGGTACGCGGCGGACCGGTAGCCGTCTCCTGGCCCGCCCAACCGGGCACGGCGCCGCCCGACCAGCGACTCACCGAGAAGGAACTGCAGCAACAGCGGACCGGAGTGCTGGAGTCCTGGCCGACCGGTGCGCGTGCGCGGGACTTGGCGGATAACGCGGCTTTCCTGCTCCGGCAGCCGTCCTTCAGTCGCGCGCACACGCCGCGTCCCCGGGGGGAGCGACCGTTCCTGGTGCAGCCGCGCTCAGGCGTGGCACTTGCCGCCGAGCAACGCGCGGCCTTCGTGGCCCTGCGTCGGGCTGGCGCGGACGTGCTGTCCTACCAGATCGACTCACTCACCAGGAACAACGAATACCGCAAGGCCGGCGACGCGATCGCTGAGAGCCGGGAACGCGGCGCCTCCACGCTCAACGGATTCCCCATGGTGAATCACGGGGTCGACGTTCTCCGGCAGGTGATATCGGAGGTAGGGACACCGCTGCAGACCCGGCACAGCACGCGGGACCCACGACTCCTCGCCGAAATCTCATGCGCCGGTGGCGTGACCGGTTTCGAGGGCGGCGCGATCACGTACAACATCCCTTACTTCAAGGACTACTCGCCAGCTCAGTCCCTTCGCAAGTGGCAGTACGTCGACCGGCTGGTCGGTCTCTATCGTGAGAAGTTCGGTGTGGTCATCGACCGTGAGTTCTTCGGCACCCTCACGGCGGTGCTGATCCCACCCAGTCTGGCGATCGTCGTCAACTTGATCGAGGCCATGCTGGCGGCCAGCCAAGGCGTGGGCTCGGTATCACTCGGATACGCCGAACAGGGAAACCGATCCCAAGACATCGCTGCGATCAAGGTCCTGCGCGAACTCGGCCAGAAATATCTGGCAAACCTGGGATATCCCGGAGTTCAGGTCAACATCGTGTTCCACCAGCACATGGCGGCTTTCCCGCAGGACCGGAAGCGGGCGACGCAGTTGATCGTGGCTTCCGCGGCCACCGGTCGGCTGTCCGGTGCTTCGCGGCTGATCGTCAAGACACCGGTCGAGGCGACCACCATTCCGTCGGTGTCTGACAACCAGGAGGGCCTGCAACTCAGCCGCCTGGGCGCCTTGGAGTCGAACAGCGTCGAGGTGGACGAGCGGACGGTCCACGAAGAGGCGACCGTCCTGCGCGCCGAAGTGGATCAGATCCTCGAGAGCGTCCTCATGGCTGGCGACGGGAGCCTCACGGACGGCGCAGTGAAGGCATTCGCGCGAGGTTATCTGGACATACCCTTCTCCCCCAGCGTCTACAACCGTGGCGAGGTACTAACGGCCCGAGACGTCCAGGGTGCGGTGCGCTACCTGAACACCGGCCGGCTGAGATTCTCCTCCGATGTGATCGAGTTCCATCGGAGCCGCATGAGCGAGCGCCGCAGGACGGAGCAGCCGCCTGTGCGAAGCGACTGGCAACTTGTCGAGCGCGACGTGCTGCAAATTCCATCGGGCCGTTATCGCAAGTGGCCGCTCGATACGTGAAAGGCACTTGATCGCCGACCAAGTCTCACGACCCTTCCCTTAGAAATGGACAAAGTCACGATGGCAGCGGAATACACGATCCCGGAGTTCACGATCTCCGACGCGGCGTCTTCAGCACTGCTGGAGCGGGAAATCGACAGGGAAGCGCCTCTGGACCAGTGGCCGACGGAGATCTTCCCGGCGGCCGGTGCAGAGATCCTTGCGCTGCGTGACGAGATAGTTTCGGCCATCCGGAAGGACGCGGGGGGCGTCGTCGTGCGAGTCGCCCCGGAGGGACTCAGCGAACACGACATCAGCACCATCTTCTGGAATCTTTTCACGGTGCTTTTCCGCCCGGTTCCGCAGTACAGCTCCGGCGAACTCATCTATCCCGTCGAGGTCAAGGCCGGAGCCGCAGCCACCAGCCATTACTCGAACTCGAACAAGACGGGCAATTACCACACCGACGGCACCTTGCTGCCGCAATTGCCCGACGTTGCCTTTCTGTTCGGCTTGTCGTCCGCGACGGGCGGGGAAACGCTGCTGATGGACGTCGAGAGCCTGGTTCAGCAGCTCAACCGGATCGACTCGGCCCATGTCGCCGAACTGAGTCGGCCTGTGCCGTTCGACGTGAAGGACCAGATGGCCGGCGTCAAGATCAAACGGCAGCCCGTGCTGACGCGGACGGACAACGGATATGAACTGCGCTACGTCCGCATGTACATAGAGCAAGCATTCGCCGCCGAGGGCACACCGCTTCCGCCGGCGCTTCTTGCGGCCATGGACGCATTCGACCAGGTCTCCGCTGCCGCTGCGGTGGACGCGGAAGCCGTGCTGCTCGAACGTGGCGTCGGCCTTATGTGGGACAACCGGCGCATTCTGCACGGCCGCCGACCGTTCCGGGAAACCACCTCGAAACGCAGGTTGCGCCGCATCTACGGCGTGTACGAAGACGGACGAGCCAACTAAGTCGAAGCCAAGGAGTGGGCACCCCATGCCACGTACAGTTGATCTCTCCCGCCCGCTGGAAACGGGCATGCCGCACGCGCGCACGATCCAGGCCCCCGAGTTCACGCCCACCAGCACATGGGCGGACGACCGGATGCGGGTCATGCGACTGAACATACCGACGCACATCGGCACCCATATGGACGCCCCGTCGCACTTCGTCGAAGACGGCGCCACGCTCGACCACCTGCCCGTGTCGACGCTGGTCGGCCGGGCGTACTGCATCGAGGTACTGCGGGACGAGCCCGTTCCGATCACGTCAGCCGATCTGAAGTCCGCCGTCGACCTCGAACCCGGTGACGCCCTGCTGATCCGCACCGGCTGGGACGACCGCTACGGCGAGTCGGCCTATGTGGACAGCCACCCCTACCTAGCGGTCGACGCGGCCCAATGGGCCGTGGACACGGGGCTGCGCCTCATCGGTATGGACACGATCAGCCCGGATCTTCCGATGAGCATGCGCCCGGCCGACTTCCCCTACGACGTGCACCGCACACTGCTGGGCGCCGGCACGCTGATCGTGGAGAACCTCGTACTGCGCGAGATCGCGGACCGGTGGACCACGCTCTTCGTCGGTGTGCTCAACGTCCGCGGCGGAGACGGCGCACCCGCGCGGGCTCTGGCCGTGCTGGACGACTGAACCTTTTATCGGCACCGCCCGCACGTACGTTTCCGGGCGCCGTCCCGCGATCCCCTTCGCCTGGCGCCCCCGATCCAGGAGCGAGATCCATGCCCACCCTTTCTCCCCCCGCCCTCATCTGGCTCCGATCGGAACGCGACCACACCTCGGTCGCGGCGGCCGACCACGCGTGCGTAGGGGACCTGATCGCGGCGGCGGCGGACCTCGGCGTCGATCTGCGCACGGCCACGGTCGACGACCTGGTGGTGAGCCAGACGGGAGAGACAGCAGTCGTGCGGGTGCGGGGCGAACGCGTGGACCCGCACGACACCTTCTTCCACACCGGCTCGGTCGGCGGGTCCACGCAGGCGGCGGACGCCTGGCGCCTGTTGAGTACCATCGGGATACTCGAAGCCGCCGAGTTCATGGTCACCGTGCCCGCCGTTCACTCCATCACCTGGACCGACAGGATGGTGCCGCTCCTGAGTTTCGACCTCGGCGAGGTGCGCACCCTGCCGTCGGTGCGGCTGTGCACCCGCGAGATCGAGGTCCATCGCGACCGGCTGCGCGTGGCCGACTGGGGGCTGGAGTTCCCGGTGGCGGTGCGTCCGGCGGTCCGCCGGCCCGGCGACCGGGTCTTCGTCGCGGAGAACGAACGCAGGCTGACCACTTTCCTGCAGTTGGCGGGCGCGTCCGAGGTGACCCTCCTCGTGCAGCCATGGCTCGGAGACCACGTCGTCGAACACGCCGTGGTGTGCGTCGACGGCGAGCCGACCGGTCTGGAAGGGGCACTCGCCGAGCGGCTGTCCGACCCAGCGAGATCGGTCGCGACCACGCTCGGACTCGCCTACGTCCGGGTCGGGTTCGTCCAAGACGCCGATCGCTTCTGGCTGTCGTATGTGGACTGCACAGGCTTCGCACCCGACGCCGACGCCGACGCCGTCGAAGTCCAACTCGTCGCCTACCGCGAGGCGTTTCATCGGTTCCGTGCCGCGAGCGACGCGGTTTCGGCCTCGGCAATCGGAGTCTGAGCATGACGACAGTGGACGACAGCGACGCGATCACGATGTTCTGGATCCGTTCAGAGCGCGCGAGCAAGTCACCGAATCCCTACGACGCCCCGATCAACACAGGCTACGACGACGCCGCGCACGCGGCGGGCATGCGGCTGACCCGGATCAGCGTCGACGACGTCGTCGTGGGCGTCACGCAGGACGACGGCGCCTCGGTCCGCGTGCGCGGTGCGCTCGTCGCACGGGACAGGGCCTTCTTCCACACGAAGCTGGTCACGTGGCCGGTCGACCGATACGACTACTGGCGGCACCTGACGACCTACGCCGCCCTGTCAGCGGCCGGTTTCTTCACGACAGTCCCCGTCCGGCTCAGCCTGATCAACAACGAGAAGACGCTCACCGCGCTGCAGCGCTTCGGCAGTGAGGTGTCGAGGCTGCCGTCGGTGCGGCTGTGTACCCGCGGATACGACCGGGACCATCTCGACTGGTGCACCGCCTCGATGCGCGCGAGCGACATCGACTTCCCCGTGGTGGTAAAACCCGCCAGTTGGGGAGGCGGGAACGGTGTATTCGTCGCCTTGAATATCGCAGAACTGGATGCCGTGCTCACCTGGGCGTCCGCCACCGAGCTGACGGTGGTGATCCAGCCGTGGCTGGGACGGGACGCGGTCGACTACCGTGTGCACTGCCTCGACGGCGAGCCGCACAGCGTGCTGACGCGTGCACTGCGCGGCGACGCGCTAGCGGGCAATCTCGCCCAGGGCGGCACGGCCGAGTGGACCGCCATGCCCGATGCGGTGATCGCCCCGGCGCGAGCGGTGGCCCGTGAGGTCGGGCTGCCGTACCTCTGCGTCGACTTCCTTTGCGCTGGCGGGCGATGGTGGTTCTCCGAGATCGAGGTCGACGGTGGGCCGCCGGACCCGGACGTCAACAAGGTGCGCTTCGGCTCCTACCGCTCCCGCTTCGACACGTTCGTCAGCGAACTGCGACCGGTCAGCGCAACCTGACCAAGGCAGCGTCTGCTTCATTCCTTTTCCCTGCCAATCCGCGTCGCCTCAGTTGCCTCAAGAGGCATGTACGCCCGCCACTTCGTGCCTTTCTGCCGGGCATCTGCCGCCGACGGACGGGCACTTCTCGGCTAGTGTCGGAACACTGTTCTCCCATTACTTCTCTGCTTGAGGTGTTCAATGTCAGAGACATCGCCGATGGCCGCCATGGACGGGCAGCCATCCGCAGTCGAAATCCTGGACTGCACGCTCCGTGACGGTAGTTATGCCGTGGACTTCAAGTTCACTGAAAGCACGATCAAAAGCGTTCTGACTGGTCTTGAAAGAGCAGGTATCGGGTTCGTCGAGCTGGGTCACGGGCTGGGCCTCAACGCCGCTGAGTGCACGGCTCATCCCAGCCTCGTCTCCGACGCACGATGCTTCGACATCGCTTCCAAGACGCTGACGCACGCGAGTTGGGGAATGTTCTGCATCCCGGGAATCGCCGAGCTGGATCACCTGAAGCAGGCCGTGGCAGCCGGCATGCGGTTCGTCCGGGTCGGCGTGGACATCTCCGCCGTCGCCCCGGCCGAGGCCTTCCTCGCCCTCGCCAAGGACCTCGGCGTCACGGCGTTCGCCAACCTCATGAAAACGAACGTGCTCGAAGCGGACGGCGTCACGGACGCGGTCCGGCAGTGCGCGGAGTACGGCGCTGACATCGTCTACCTCGTCGACTCGGTGGGTGGCTACCTACCTTCGGATGTCACCGAGCTGTTCGAGAAGGTCGGTCAGTCGGTGGAGGTTCCACTCGGCTTCCACGGGCACGACAACCTGAGCCTGGCCAACGCCAACGCGCTCGCGGCGGCGGGGAGCGGCGCACGGTTCGTCGACACGACGCTCGACGGCATCGGCCGCGGGGCCGGCAACACCGTGACGGAGACGTTCGCGGCGACCCTCCATGCCCAGGGCTGTCGCGACGCGTATGACTTCCGGGCTCTCGCGGAACTGAGCGAAGCCGTCGTCCGCCCGCTGGAGCGACTGCACGACGACCGTACGTACCAGCTCGTCGGTGGCATCACCCGTACGCACTCCAGCTTCTTCCCGCTGATCAGCAGATGCGCGAAGACCGCGAACGTCGATGTCTTCGAGCTGATGGCAGCGGTCGCCGACATCGACCGGGTCCACCCCGAGGAGGCCATGGTGATCGAGGCCGCCAAAGCCATGGCCGCGCGCTGACCGTCGCTACGTAGAGGAGTTTTCGGTGGAATCGAACGACCCGGTGGTCCTGCTGGTCGACCCCGCGGACGGCAGGAACGGACACGCGTACAAGGCCGCCATACGCGATCTGGGCTTTCAGGCAGTCTCGCTGTCCACGGGGCCATCGTCCACGGCCGCGGCCCTGTCCGGCCCCGCCGGTGAGACGTCGCTCCGGGCCGACGGGGTGGAAGACGCCGTCTGGCAGGTCCGCGAGGCCGGGCTGGAGCCGTGGGCCGTCGTCCCCGCCCGTGGGTCGACCCTTCACGTGGCCGACGAGATCGCGGTGCGGCTCGGCCTGCCTGGAAACGACCACACTCTGAGCTGGGCGCGGCGGAACAAGGCGGCGATGCGGGCCAGGGCCGTACACACGGGGGTCCGCGTTCCGGAGTTCCGGCTTGTGGACTCCCTCGATGCGGTCGCGGGCGCCGCCCGGGAAATCGGCTTTCCCGTCATCGTGAAGCAGACGATGGGCTCGGGCTCCTACGGCGTCATAGTCATCAGTAACGCGGCGGACCTGGACGGGGCGACTAAGGGGCTTGCGGTGGACTGGCACGACCGACCGGTGAAGGAATGGCTGGTCGAGCAATACGTGCGCGGGCGAGAATACGCGGTGAATTTCTGCAGCGCCGACGGTGCGCACCGGCTGATCGACATCTGGGAATACCGGTGGCCTGACGACCGCGACTACGATTTCCCCCTCTGGGACATTGTCCAGATCGACGACTCCCATCCCGACTACGCCCGGGTGGAGCGGTTTTGCAAGAAAGCACTCGATGCGTTCGGCATCCGTTATGGGCCCGGCCATATCGAGGTCAAGTGCGGTGGGGACGGGGACGATGTCTACCTGATCGAACTCGCGGCCCGGTTCTCGGGCGGCCCCGCGGTCCCAATGTGGATGAGGCACTCCGACCTGCGACCATTCCACGACGCCGTGGAGTGCTTCCTCGGCCGCCGTCCAGACATGATCGACGGCGATCACGGGTTTCGAGCCGTGCTCGGCTCCGTCGTCATCCGCAACGACGACGCACCCGGCACGCTGGTGGCCACGCACGGGCTCGACACGCTGCGCGCCCTACCCGGAGTCGCCGATGTGCTCGTGGAGTTCCAGCCCGGCGACCATGTGCCGATCACCGACCACAACATGTGCATTCCGGTCAGCGCCTCGGTGCACGGTACGGACCGGGCAACCGTGCTCCGCACCTTGGCCGCCGCACGGGAGAGCGTCAGGCTGGAGATCGCCCCCGACCCCGCCAACCCGACGGTCGGATGAACGTGTTCGGCGCCGCGACGGGGTCACGGCGCCGAATAGCCCACCCGGCCCGCCGCGCGCGAGAGCCCGCCTCAGGCCGGCGGAAGCAGGGTTCCGTCGCAGTGTCAGGCAGCCTTGAGCCTGACGGTGTTGCGGAGGTCGCCGACGCCCTCGACAAGGGCCTCCACCGTGTCTCCGTCGTGGATGACGCCGGCGCCCGGGGTACCCGTGGCGATCACGGATCCGGCTTCGAGGAGCATGCCACCGGAGAAGTAGCCGACCTGCCAATACGGGTCGTACTTCATTGCGGACACCTGGTTGGACGCGATCGTTCGCCCGTTGACGACGGTGGAGATCCGCACGGCGGACAGATCGGGGATCTCGTCAGGCGTGACGACCCAGGGGCCGAGGCTGCAGAATGTGTCGAAGGCTTTCGCCCACGGAATGTGACGGGGGTTGAGCCTGATCGCGTCCTCGGCCGTCATGTCCAGGACGCTGGTGTAGCCGAAGATGACGGATGGGGCGTCCTCGGCCGGCACGTCCCGGCAGGTGGTGCCGATGACCACGCCGAGCTCGGCCTCGGCGGTGACGCGCTGCGACTGGCCGGGGAGCAGAATGTCGTCGCCGTAGCCGATGACGGTGGAAGACGGCCGCAGGTAGGAGCCGGGGGCGTCGGCCGGCTGCAGTACGCCAAGGTCGTCGGCGTGACGTACGTAGTTCAGGCCCACACCCCACAGCTTCGGTGGGCATCGGTACAGCGGTCCGAACACCGGCTCGGCCCCCATGCCCTGGCTGACGAGGTCGGGCAGGCCGGCGACCGTGGCAGCGAGCGCCACGGCCTCGCCCTTCTGGATGATGTTCAGAAGGGTGGGACCGTAGCTGGTCCCCTCAGTCGCGTTGACGAGGCTCAGTACGGCGATTCCGCCGGGCACCGACACGCCGACGTCCTCACCGGTCCCAGTGCGAAGAGTGCAGAGGCGCACTGATCAAGTCCTCTCTCGTGGTATGCAGTTCAGGCGGCGGTGCGCTGTCCTGCGATGTCGTTCCGTCCAGCTAGCGCGCGCTGTTCGGCGAAGCAGACGATGTTGAGCACCCTGAACATCGCCACGTCGTGGCGGTCGACGCGGTGCAGGATGCCAAGGATGACGAGGTGGTAGATGTCGTCGGCGCAGTCCGCAACCGACAGGCCCATCTCGTCCGCGACCTCCGCCACCGACCAGTAACCGTCCGTTTCGCGGGATGGCTTGTGAGACATGATCGACAGCAGGGCTCGCTGGCGGCTGCTCAGCGTGGCGACGGTGTGCTGGACCGACGCGTAAGCATCCGACCGCTGATGGCTGCCCGGGGGCCGCCGTGCCACGGCAAACGGCTCGACGGCGAGTTGGTGGGCGAGCTCTCGCGGGGAGTAGATCAAGTTCCAGTAGGCGGCGGATTCGAGAGCGGCGGGAAGGCCGTCGAGCGCGCGGCAGATCCGGGCGATGTCCGTGAGGACGTCGAGGTCGGGGCGCAAAGCCGGCCGAATGCGCTTCGTCTGCGCGAGCAACAGGGCCACCGACGCGACGCTGTCCAGGTCCGCCGCCTCGACATCCGGCGAGGGCACCGAGAGCGGCGCGAGGGGGAAGACCGTGTCGAGGGGCATGCCGACGGGATTCCTCGTCGTGACGAGAATGCGCAGCCGGGGGCAGATGGCCAGGAGATGCGCCGTGACGTCCGTCAGTTCGTCTTCCGGGCGAGCGCCGTCAAGGACGAGAATGCTGTTCGACTTCCCGATGGTCTCTGCGAGGCGCCGTCGGCTGTCGGGCCACCACGTGGGATGGTCCGGAGCCCCCCCGGGCGCCTGTCCGCTACGGAGCCGGTCGTCATGGAGGGGCAGCCAGAGGACCGTCGCGTGCTCGGCCGCCTCCAGTGCGTGCGCCACCTCCCACGCGAGCCGGGACTTGCCGACGCCCTCGATCCCGGCGACCGTGATCAGACGATGGTGCTCGGGACCGAGCATCGTCGTCAGCGCAGCCAGCTCCTGCTCCCGGCCGATGAACGGGCCGCTCACCGTCGGCTCGGCGACGCCGGCCGGGCAGCCGCGCGAGTGGTCGTTCGCCAGCCCCTTCAGCTGACGGGCGCTGAGGCCGAGAGCGTCGGCGAGCAGGCGCAGGGAGTCCGCCCTGGGGTGCCGTACCCTCCCGTTCTCCAGATCACGTATCGCTCGAACGCTGAGCGTGCTGGAGCGCGCCAGCTGCTTCTGGGACAACCCGCTCCCCAGTCGTAGGTCGCGCAGCCGTCGGCCGAAGAGCGCGGCGCCGGCCCCGTCGTCGTCGGCTCGGTCCCGCAATCCGATCGGAATGCTCTGTTTGATCGACTCGCCGGCGGCGACGGCCGGTTCGCGTAGCAGGGTCATCGGCGCTTCCAACCCCGGGGGCCGAGTGGCGACTCGCCCGATTCCTGACACCGATGGTGTTTCCATGGCGCATGCTCCTCGGGGCCGCGGCAGCGACCCGGTACAGGCCAGGGCAGCGGCCCAAGATAGGTCTCCAAGGGTGTGGATCGGTTTCAGGGGCGCAGCAGGCTGAACATCTCGGCTCGCAGCCCGGCGTCCTCGCTGAAGGCCCCGCGGTAGGCCGTCGAGGTCATCTGGGCCGCCGCCTTGATGCCGCGCATCGTCATGCACAGGTGCTCGCCCTTAGCGATGACGGCCACGTCCTGTGCCCCGCTGAGTCCCGTGACGGCCTCGGCGATCTCGGAGACCAGCCGCTCCTGGACCTGGAGCTTGTGCGCGTGCCGATGCGCGATCCGGGCGAACTTCGACAGGCCCAGCAACCGGTCCGCAGGCCGGTAGGCGATCGTCACCGAGCAGTTGAACGGCAGCAGGTGGTGCTCGCACAGCGACCAGACCTGAATGTCCGAGACGATGACCAACTGCTTGGTTCCGGCCGATTCGAACAGAGTACCGACCGAGCCTGGCTCGTAGTTGATGAACTCACGCCACCACCGGGCGAACCGCGCCGGTGTGTCGCGCAACCCGTCGCGGTCGGGGTCTTCCCCAATCTCCTTCAGGAGCTGCCGGGCGAGTCCGACCAGTGGGTCTTCCTCGCGGGGCTTCTCCGGATCGACGTCATCCTCCGGCATCCACGTCGTCGCAGACATTCAGGCACCTCTCCAGTCCGACCGGCACGGCCATTGTTCGATTCCGATGAACGGGCGGCTGCTCTCGTCAGCCGGCCGGTTGTTCAGGGCCGGTACTCGGCCCAGGTCTTGGGGGTCTCGGAGATGCGCACGCAGGTCAGCTCCGGGAAGTCCTTCGACCAGCGCTCGTAGAGCCACACCGCGAGGTTCTCGGCGGTGGGGTTCTCGTCCACGAGGTCGTTGAGGTGACGGTGGTCGAGCGTCTGGTCGAGCCACGACTTGAAGGGGGCCAACTCGCCGTAGTCACGGACGAACCCCGTCGGCGTCAATTCGGTGAGATCGGCGCTCAGCTCCAGCTCGACGACGTAGTTGTGGCCGTGCAGCCGCGAGCACTGGTGTCCCTCGGCCAGGCCGGAGAGTTGATGGCTGGCGGAGAACTCGAACTTCTTCGTGATGCGCAGCGTCATGTTTCCGATTCGTCCTTCTCTCTTGATTCGGACACGCGTTCAGACAGCTCGCGTGTCGCCCCACAACAAGGTGTGCAGGCGTGTGGTCAGGTTCCAGCCTCGTGTGACCACCTCGTCGGCTAGCTCGGCCATGTGCCGGCCAACCTCGGCGCCCGACTGCCCCTTCGGCATGATCCAGACTGGGTTTAGATTGAACTCCTGTGTTAGTGCCGCCACTTCGTCCAGATCTCCGGCGTCGCGGCAGACGAACTTGAAGGTGACGCCGTCGGTCGCCGCGAGGCTCCTCAGCGCGTCCGGTCTGATCCGCCGATGGGCCGCGTCGCCCGAGTGGGACAGCTTCGGCGAGACGTTGAAGCGGACTCCGGCGGCCACCAGGGCCGGGTCCGCCGCGTGTGTGCCGTTGGTCTCGATCTCGATCTCCATACCTCGCGCGGTGAGCAGCTCGACCAACGGGACCAGTCGGCTCTGCTGGCCGAGTGGCTCGCCGCCGGAGATGACAATCAACTCAACTCCGAATGCCAAGAGTTCCTCGGCCACCTCGCCGACAGGACGGCGGTGCAACTCCTCACGGGGGTCGTACGCGACCCCTGAGTCGCCCACTCCGGTCCAGTCCCAGGTGTAGGGCGTGTCACACCAGGTGCACGACAGGTTGCAGCCGCCGAGCCGCAGGAACGCGCACCTTCGGCCGAGGGATCGGCCCTCGCCCTGGACGGTCGGGCCGAAGATCTCGTTGACTACGATTTCCGGTTCCACGCGGCACTGTCTCCTTCCGTGTGGGGGCCGCCGACAAGGCGGCTGGCGCCGGTCACCGCCGGGTCCACGCTTCGCGGTAGGTCGTCGGGTCCGTGATGCCGAGGTCCGCAAAGGCTCCGCGTCTCTCTCCGCACGCCGCGCACGCGCCGCAGTGGATGTCCTCACCGCGGAAGCAGGTCCAGGTCTGGTCCCAAGGCACGCCGAGCTTCTCGCCGAGAGCGACGACTCCGGTCTTTGGCAGTTCGATCAGCGGAGCGAGCAGTTCGGTCTCAGGCGGGAGCGAACCCCTGGTCGCCACCCTCTCCATCTCGAGGAAGAGCCGCAGGAACTCCGGAGAGGTGTCGGACGGACCGACGTCCTCGGCCATGACGCCGAAGGCGACGGCATCGGCCCTTACGGTGACCGCCAGCGCGAAAGCCACCGACAACAAGACGGCGTTGCGGTTCGGCACGATGTTCGGGTTCCCCCCGACCGGCCGGTCCGGACGGGGCACCGCCACGGACGGGTCCGTCAGCGACGATCCGCGCATGACGCCACGCAATGAGCGCAGATCGACCTCTTCGTACGGCGCACCGAGCCGCTGAGCGACGGCGGCGGCGAACTCCAATTCCTTCCGGTGGCGTTGACCGTAGTCGACGGACAGCACCTGAAGGTCGTGGCCCTCGGCGGCGAGGTGATGCGCCATGGTGACCGAGTCGATTCCTCCCGACACCACAGTAACGATTCTGCTCATGCTTCGGCCCCCGGGACGGAATCCGGCGAGACACCGAGCTTCTCCAGGACGCTCCGCCGCGCGTACACCGACGACAGCCCCCGGCCGCCGCCGGCGGGAACGGCCAGCGGCTCGATCAGCGTGTCGGGGTCGGTCTCGAAGAAGAAGACCAGCGAGAGCAGTTCCTCGTCCGGAGCCGTCGGACTGGGCGGCAACACACGGTGCTTCAACGCCCGCCAGCGACCGTCGGTCCACCGCTCCATGAGGTCCCCGAGATTGACGATCAGCGAGTCCGGGCTGTACGGCGGCGAGAACCAGCCCTCCTCGTCCCTCGCCTGCAACCCACCCACACCGGGCTGTCGGCTCAGCAGGGTGATGGTCCCGAGATCGGTGTGCGGCCCATTGCGGAACTGACCGCGTGCGACCTCTCCGATGCTCGAATACGACGGGTACCAACTGGCGTTCTGCGTCCACGTCGCCCGCTGCGCCCGCGAGGTGAAGAAATCCTCCGGGAGCCCCAGCGTGACAGCTAGCAGTTCGTTGACCGCCTGTACCACCCGCACCATGTGCGTCGTGTACGCATCCGCCGCCGCCCGCAGTTCCGGAAGCTCGACCGGCCAGCGGTTCACCGGGTAGTTGAACCGGTTCCGCTGCTCGTCGCCGGTCCGATGACCTGGTCCCACGTAGAACGACTCATGAAGATCTGGCGCGCTCGGGGCGTCCTCGGCCTCGCTCACCGGTACCCCGACCCCGCCGGGGGGATGCATCTCCAGCCACCCGCTGTCATACGCGGCCTCGATGGCGTATCGGGCCTTGACATCCCTGTGCAGCGCGAAGAACCGCTTCGCGGTGTCCCGGAAGTCGTCGATCACCGCTCGCGGCACACCGTGCCCGGACAGGAGAAACATTCCGGTGTTGCGTAGCGCGGTGTCCAACTCCGCAGTGATCAGAGCACGCTCGGCGTCGGACGCCGTGCGCCACGCCTCGAGGTCGACTTCGGGAATTTTTTCTGGCACAGCCCTGACCTCTCACTTGCTCCGCTCGAGTCCCGCGTCCACGCAGGTACGGATGATGTCGAGACCTTCGTCCAGGTCGTCGTCGCTGATGGTCAGCGGGGGCAGCAGTTTCACCACATCGGCAGCCGCACCGGAGGTCTCCATCAGCAGGCCCCTCTCGAAGGCCGCGACGCACACCGCGCGGGCCGCGCCGGGCACGGCGAACCGTAGTCCGGCCGCGAATCCCCGGCCCCTGACCTCCAGGCCCGCCTCGGGGTGCTCGTCGGCGATGGCGCTCAGAGCCGCCCTGATCCGCTCAGCTCGCTCGCGAGTGGACTTCTCCAGCGTCCCGTCACTCCAATAGGAGCGCAGCGCCTGCGCTCCGGTCACGAAGGACCCGCTGACACCGCGGAACGTCCCATTGTGATCGCCCGGTTTCCAGACGTCCAACTCCCGCCGGATGAGAAGGAGAGCCAGCGGCAGGCCGAACCCTCCGATGGATTTGGACAGACACACCAGGTCGGGGGTGATCCCGGCGTCCTCGAAGCTGAAGAACGACCCGGTGCGGCCGCAGCCCATCTGGACGTCGTCCACGATGAGCAGCACCTCGTGCCGTTTGCACACCCCTGCGAGGTCACGCAGCCAGTCCGCGTCGGCGGCCCGCAGTCCGCCCTCGCCCTGAACGGTCTCCACGATGACCGCGGCCGGCCGGTCCAGGCCGCTACCCGGGTCCGACAACAGCCGGTCGAGATGGTGCGGGCCGGTTTCCCCGATACCCGGATAACCGTCGTAGGGCAGCGCCGTCGTCAGGGTCAGAGCCACGCCGGCGGCCGCGCGCTTCGCCGCGTTACCGCTGACCGCGAGGGCCCCAAGAGTCATCCCGTGGTACGAATTGGTGAAGCTCACCACTGACTGCCGTCCGGTGACCCGCCGGGCCAGTTTCAGTGCCGCCTCGACCGCGTTCGCACCGCCCGGACCGGGGAACGCCACCTTGTACCGCAGCTCTCGCGGCGTCAGGACGACCTCCTGGAAGGTCTCCAAGAAGTCCCGCTTCGCCACGGTAGACATGTCCAGCGCGTGCGACACCCCGTCCCGGGCGATGTAGTCCACGAGGGCCTGCTTGAGGAAGGCGTTGTTGTGACCATAGTTGAGCGCACCCGCACCGGCGAAGAAGTCCAGGTAGGGCCGACCGCCTTCGGAGAACAGCCGACTGTCTTGCGCCCGGTCGAAGACGACCGGCCACAGCCGGCTGTAGCTGCGGACTTCGGACTCGAGGTCGTCGAAGATCGTCACGCCGTCCTCCTCGCCTGGACCACGAACCAGTGCCGGTCGAGCCGGACACCACGGTCACTGCCGGCCGATGCCACGTAGCGCTCAAACGGAACCCGGTCCGCCTCGGTGTCGTAGTCCTCGAAAATCGGCACTTGACGCAGAAACCTGTCGAGCTCGACTGGCGAGTGATAAAATTCTTCGGTTTGAAAAGCCTTCTGTAGCACCACCGTGAAGCCAGCTTCGGTGAGCTCCGCGCTCACGTCGTCCATCACTGGCCTGCCGTCCCAGCGGCCGTAGAGCTGGCCCCGGCCGAAGGTCTCCTTCAGTGCGCGGACATCCGTCTCGCCGATGCCCATGTAGATCAGGTGACCGCCGGGCTTTAGCACCCTGCGGAACTCGCCCGGGAACAACGGCCCTCGTCTAGACGTGAGCACGTCGGCCTCCCCGTCAGGAAGACCGGTACGCGAAGCATCGTGCCGCTCGAACCCGACGTGCCCGAGCCCCGTCCCTGTACGCTTCCGCTCGGCTGACTCAAGCATCGACGACGACATGTCGATGCCGAGGACGCTTCCAAACGCCGGGGCGATCCTCAGCAGGTTGCGCCCGTCGGCGCAGCCGACATCGACCAGCCGGCCATCCGGACCGCCCAGGCCCCTGGCCAGCTCGTCAAAAGCAGCCTCCGGGTCCCCGTCCGGAAAGACATCCGTGCGCATCCCCGCACTGGTATATTCACCGAACTCGTCGGCAACCCGCGAGTAGAATTCCGGGTTCATGATCACCTGACTCTGTTGGGTCGTTCGGCACGGAAAACTGCGTGAAGGGTTCGTCTCACGTGGTGACGGTGTGAGCTGCGGCCTGATGCCCTTTGTGAGTACCGATGTGCCGCAGCGGCTGATTCCCGACTGCCTTCGGGACCTGGCCGTCCCGTCGTCGCCGTCGTTCGACTCCTGTCTGCGGCACGGCGGGGCCGCGTCGCTGGACGAGCGTGCCGTGCTCAAGGCGGTGGCGTACATGCTGAACTCGCCCGCCACGGCGCACCGCCAACCAGTCACCACGGTCGTTGGACTACTTTCTGAGGACTGTGAGGGCTGCCTGCTGAAGGGGCGCCGAGGTCGGCAGGACCTAATGTCATGTGTCGTGCTATCGATCCGGTATCCGTCGAGGACAGCACAGGGATAAGAAATCGATAGCGCGGGCATGCGGCCGCAATAGAACTCTGGAAGATACGGGCACCGTCACCGTCACCCGCATCGCGCAAAGGATGGTTAGACAAATGGCCTTTTTCGGCATTAGCCTCGATCTTGCATAATGGTCCGCCGACGGGGTCGGTGGACCGTTTTGCTTTCGCTGGCTGATGGCGCGCATTCCGAGGGCCCGAGTGTCGCCTCGGTTGGGCGCCGGGTTGCACTGCTCCGGCCGGGTCTTCTTCTCGTAGGGACAGGTGGATCCGCTGGTCAGCCGGGATTGGGTGGGAGTGCAAGTCGTTCGAGGGCGTCGGTGATTTCGGCTGTCCGGGGCCAGTGGCGGGCGAGGCGGAGGATGCGGCGCCGGCCGGTGGTGACGAGTTGTCCGGCTGCGGAGGACAGGCGGAATTGCAGGCGGCGAGGTTCCCGGAACCGTGCGGTGCCGGTCAGGGCGAGCATCGATATCCAGGCCAGCAGGTCCAGGACAATCTGGACGATCTCAAGCCAGATGCGGTTCTGGGCCGTGGTGTGCAGGGGCAGGTTGCGCAGCCGGTGGCCCGGGCGGCCCGGATCCGGTCCTCGGCCCCGGGCCCGCAGCCGGTGACGGAGCTCGAGAGCGGCGATCGGGCGGTCGGGGGTGTTGGTCGCGAAGCAGGTGATCCGCGTGCCGTCCGCGTCCCTGATCCTCAACTGGGCTCCGGGATGCGGTCGTTCCTTGCGGATGATCAGCCGCGTGCCCTTGGGCCAGCCGTCCAGAACGTCACCGGTGAGTTCAAAGACCTAGGCAGCGTCCCGGATCTCTGCGTCCGTTTCGACGGCCGGGGTCCAGGCCCGGGCCGGGACCTTCACTACGTGTTCGTGGACCGGCTTCGGTGACCGTCATGCCGACCGAGCAGGACAGCCACCGGCCTGGCTGGGTGAGCCAGGCGACGAAGTCGTGGGTGCCGCCGGCGGAGTCGGTGCGGATCAGCGCCTGCCGTCCGCGCCGGTACTTCTCCGGCATTTGGGCCAGGGCCAGTTGGGCGGTGGTGATGTGGTCGGCGGCCGTGTTCGAGCCGGCGTTCCCCGGTCTGAGGAGGGCGGCGACGGGCTCGCCGGTTCCGCCCGGCCCGTGGTCGACGAAGGCTGTCAGGGGGTGATGGCCGTAGGTCTTCTTCCAGGTCGCGGCCGCGTCCTGCTTGTCGAAGTGCGCGATCACGAGGACGCCGTCGAGGTCGGCCGTGACCTGGCCGTCGGCGTCCGGGGCGTTCTTGCCGGCCAACGACCAGACCTGAGGACGGACTTCGGAGCGTGCGGACCGGACGGCCCGCGGGGCTTTGTCACCGGGGGCGGCGAGGGTGTCGATCAGGCGGGAAACGGTCGGGTCGGAGGCGACCGAGCCGAAGACGGCCGGCTCACACCGCGGCATCGCGATGTCCGCGAGGCAGTCCCCGCCCAGTGCGACCGCCAGAGCAAGGTCCAGCAGGACCTTGCCGGGATCGTGGATGGTCCGCGGCTTTCGCCACGGCGCGAGAGCCTGGGATATGGCCTGACCCAGACCGGTCTTGCGGACCGTTTCGACCAGCAGGACCGAACCGGCCTGGGAGACCACGGCCCGGCCGTCATCCCGGACACGGACATGAGGGTAGGACCCGGTAGGCTGCTTCACCTGGAAAGTGTCTCCGACAGGAGCGGGAACAAGGACCTCAGCAATCCTCACTCTCGCTGGTCAGAGGCACTTTTCGCTTACCTGACCGCCTGTCGGACAACCCGCTTCATGAAAGCATGAGGCTAAGGGCTGTCCCGCGATCCCCAGTGGATCAGCGCACGGCGTCAGCTGCGGTGCATCGCGAGGCGGGGGGCCGTCCGCATACTGGATGTGGAGACGATCCGACAACGCGGCGAGAGGCGTAGGTGTCGTCGTGTGCCCGCCGGGGATTGCGGGACAGCCCTGAGCCCTGGCGCCTACGCCTGCAAGGCGGCGACGACCGCGCGCAACGGGACTGTCGAGTTGCGGCACAGTGCGTCGACCGTTGTTTGGGCGATCGCGCCGCGACCGAACTCAGACAGCGGTGGCGAACGGTGCGACACCACCCCCTCGGCCTGGACAGATCGGCGGCATCGCACGAACCGCCCTCGCCCCGTGACGCCTGCCGGCCGCCCGGCCGCCGACCACACGCCCTGGACATAGCGCGGGAGGCCAGGCGGTGTCAGCCGATCGGCGTCACGAGCCCGCCCAGGATGACAACGATGTCAGCCCGAACGGCAGCGGCCCCCCTGTGATCGAGGATTCGCTCCCGAATCCTTGCCGATTGCGAGTAGTACTCGACTGCTTGTTCCGTACGGCGCAGATCGACGTTGACCCGGCCGAGGTCATGCAGCGCATACCCCTCCCCGACCAGATCGCCGCTCGCCCTGACTATGCCGAGAACTTCCAGCAGGGTCCGTTCCGCCGCCGCGTACTGCTGCTGGTACATCAGCAGTTGTCCCAACCGCCGCAGCACAAGGGCCTGGCCCCGGTTGAAGCCGGTCGATCGGCAGATGCCGAGGGCCTCGTCGATGCAGGCACGGGTGCGCGTGAAATCCCCTCGCCGCATCATGATACGCGCCATCTCGCCAAGCACACTCGCGCGACCGACGGCATCCTCCACCCGCGTGAAGTGGCGCTCGGCTCTCTCGCACAGGGCCATGGCGCGACCGTCGTCACCGTGATGCCGCTCGATTCGCGCCAGGTAACGCAAGGACAGCGCCTGGCCACGCACCTCACCGACCCGCTCGAACATCCGCAGAGCGGCGCTGAGATAAGGGCCTGCCGCCTCGTACTCGCCCCGATACAAATGCAGGGCCCCCAGAGAGCCGAGAACCGCCGCCTGACCTCGTTCGTTGCCAGCCTCTTGCACGGCGGTCAGCGCTATCCGATGCGTGCGCTCCCAGAGATCGGGAAGGCCGCGGACCTCACACAGCGTCACCAGACTGGTGGCCAACTCCCAGCACGACTCGTCCAGCTTGAACCGGGCCGCCAACTCCACCGCGTTCGCCAGGTTGGTCTGCTCGCTCTCCAGCCATCCGAGCGGATCGCGCACGCACCGCCGTACGATGTTCTCCGGTGGATGCCACCGTTCGGCCTGACCGGACACGAACATGTGCCGACCGCCGTACATCTCCTCGTGCGTCCGCTCGGCGAGTGCCACCCAGCCACCGACCATGCGCCGCACCGCTGCGACCCGTTCTGCTTCGGGAATCTCCGCGGCCAGTCGTTCGCGCGCGAACGTCCGCACCAAGAGCGGCAGTCCGTACCGGGCATCCCCGCCTTGGTCCATGGCCGTGATGTCGAGCAGCCGCGTGTCGACCAGCGGTTCCAGGAGGTCGGTGGGGCAGCGCGTGCGGTCGTCGGCAAGGGCGGTACCCATCCAGTCCGGAATGACCGTTCCCTCGGACAGGCTGAGCAGGCACAGAAGTCTACGGTCAGCAGCCGTCAGGGCGTCGTAGCTGAGTGAGAGACTCGCCCTGATGGACAGCTCGCCGTGTGCAAGCTCGTCCAACCTGCGGTGCTCGTTCTCAAGCCGGTTCTGGACGGAGGCCAACGACCAGTGCGGGCGCGCGGCCAGTCGCGCGCCGATGATACGCAAGCCGAGCGGCAGGCCGTCTGTCAAGCGTACGAGGGCTCGCGCTGCCTCCGCCTCACCCTCGACGCGGTGCTCCCCTATGATCCGTCCCAGCAGTTGGAGGGCCTGCTCCGTGTTCAGCGGCTCCGCCTCGAACCGGCGTGCACCCGGCAACGCCGTAAGCAGGCCGCGGCTGGTGACCAGCACGCCGCTGGTGCCTGTTCCAGGCAGCAGCGGCGTCACCTGCGACTCGCTCACCGCGTCGTCCAGCAGCACCAGAATCCGCCGATCGGCCAGCAGACTGCGGTACATCTCCGCGCGTTCGTCGAGCGCATAGGGGATGGTCTCGCCAGGTACGCCCAGCGCTCGCAGGAATCGCGCCAACGCCTGAGCCGGGTCCACCGGTTGGCCGCCCAGTCCCCTGAGTTCACAGTAGAGCTGGCCGTCCGGGAAGTGCTCCGTCGCCAGTCGGTGCGCCACATGCGTGGCCAAGGTGCTCTTGCCGACGCCGGGTCTGCCGAGGACCAAGGACATGCTTAGCGGCCCTTTTCCCTGTCCTTCGGTGACGGCGTCGCAGATCACTGAGACGAGCGTGTCGTCGGCCACGAGATCACAGATATCCGCGGGCAGCTGCCGGGGGGTGACGACAGACTCAGGATCGGCGCCCGGTTCCTGCGCCGGCCGAGCGATTTGCGTCGCCACGGCAGCACGCGGTTCGGGCTGTTCAGCCAGTGCCAGGCCAGGGTCATCGGTCAGGATCGCCTGCGCGAGATCTCGCAGTTCTTTGCTCGGGTCCAGGCCCAGTTCCTCGGTGAGCAACGCGCGGCCCTGGTGGTAGGTCTCGAGCGCCTCCGCCTGCCGGCCCGAACGATACAACGCCACCATGAGGTACCCCCGCAGCCGCTCACGCAGCGGATGGCCAGCGACAAGCTGCATCAGCTCACCGACCAAGCACTCGTAACGCCCCAGTTCCAGCAACAGCCGCATGCGGGTCTCCTCCGCCTCCAGACGGGTCTCATCCCACCGCGCTGCCGCCCCGGTCAGGACTTCACTGGGCACACCGGCCAGACACCGCCCCCGCCACAGGCCCGTCGCCGAGTGAAGCGCTTCCACCGCAGCCGTCTTCAGACCGTCACGGGCCAGAGCATCCGCCTCCGCCACTAACCTGCGGAATGTGCCGATGTCGGTCGCATCCTCCCGAACCCTCAGGACGTAGCCACGAGCGCGGGTCTCGATGGCGGCGTCGACTCTCCCGTCGGAAAGTGCCTTGCGGAGCCGGGATATGCAGATCTGCACCTGAGCGCGTGCGGTCTTCGGCGGATGGTGAGCCCAGATGGCATCCACCAGGTAGGTCGTCTCTACCACCCGGTTCAGCTCTAGCACCAGAGCCCCGAGGACTATCTCCTGCCGCCCCGATGCCACGGACACGGGCGCCGACTCGCCACTCACCTCAAGCGGTCCGAGCACCCGGAACGGAACTGCTGCTGCGCCGCTGCCGCCATAGCCGAACGAGGTTGCCATGCATTCTCTTTCCGTGGTGCCAGCCAGACGGTGAAGTCGGACTCCTGCATGATCAAGGGACAGCGTGGTCAACGCAGTCGGGGCTGTGGACGGGGTCATGATGAACTCGTACTCACGGGGGTCAATCGGCCCAGGCGCCTGTCGCGCCAACGTTGGCGGTAGGCCCGCTCACTCCAGGTGACACACGATCCGCAACTCCTCCCAGGTGGCACACACGCGGCGGACGAAACGTTCCTTCCGCACCAGGGTGAAGGAGCCCTCCATCACGGCGTCGTCGCCTGCGGCCCTGACCCGGTCCATCGAGCCCACCCGGCCGTGCCGGGTGAGCACGGCAGCGACCATACAGGACCAAGATTGCGATCCTCTGTCGGAGTGGACGACGCAAACCTCAACCGGGCCGCGGCGGGTGAGTGTGGGCTCCAGCACGGCTTGTGCAAGGCGATGCTTCATCCGGGCATCGATGTAACAGCCCACGACACGGCCCGAGTACACGTCCCTGACGGCCGCTAGGTCACCACCGAGTGAACCTCATGAGTTTCTGATCAATACTGCTTCCACGAGATCGACGCCGAGGCGAAGCCGAGCCTGGCCGGGTGTCGCGTCACCCTCAGGTGTTGATGCGATCACGTCCCCTGCCGCAGCGTCAGACGGGCGCCTGTCGTGTCACCTTCGAAGGGAATCGCCGTGCCGCACACCAAGACCTCGGACGGAGTCCGCATCGCCTACCAGGTCCGCGGTGACGGTCCCCCGCTCGTGTTGCTCGCCGGCCAGGCGAACGACCACCACTGGTGGGACGACGTCCGCGACGACTTCTCCGACGTCCGGAGCACCGTCACGATCGACTATCGGGGCACGGGGGAGAGCGACAAGCCTCACCTGCCCTACTCCGTCGAGCGGTTCGCCGACGACGTGGTCGCGGTCCTCGACGAACTGGCCGTGCACCGGGCAGACGTGTACGGCACGTCCATGGGCGGGCGCGTCGCCCAGTGTCTGGCCGCCCGCCACACCCAGCGGGTGCGTGCCCTGGTGCTCGGCTGCACCTCGCCCGGCGGTCAGCACGGCATCGAGCGCAGCGGCGAGGTACGCAGATCCCTGATCCAGTCCGATCCGGAGGAGGCGCGACAAGCTCTGCTGAAGCTGATGTACACACCGGCCTGGCTCGCGATGCACCCGGGCCCGTATCACACACTCGGTGACCGGAGCATGCCAGCGCATGCCCGGCGCGGACACCTGGTCGCGAGCAACGGGCACGACGCGTGGGACGCGCTGCCCGGCATCGTCGCCCCGACCCTGGTACTGCACGGCACCGACGACCTGCTCAATCCCGTCGCCAACGCACCGCTCATGGCGGCCCGCATCCCGGGCGCCCGGCTGCAGCTGATCCAGGGCGCTCGGCACGCGTACTTCGAGGAGTGTCGCGACCTTGCCAGCCCACTCGTCCTCGATTTCCTGGACCAGAAGGCGCCCCTGCGATGACTCGCATCGATGATCTGCCCGTACGGGCGAACTGCGTAGCGAGACCTCTCACGGCGCTCCCGAATTTGATGTTCCGGTACGCCTGAACATCATCGAGAATCCCTATCCGCTACCGGAGCGGCTGGCCTCAGCCGTCCAGTCCCCTCCCGCCTTCCGTTCACTTTCGCCGTGGCGGGAGGGGAGGCGCTGCGCTCCGGCGGCTTGAGGCGTAGAGGCATCCCCAGCGACGGCTAGGACCCGCGCCACCCACCTCACCCCAAGACTGCTGGCCCTGTCCGGAAGCCTTCACTCATGGCCCCGCGTGACGACGGCTTGTAGGGATGGAACAACGGCAGAGCGCCGTGCAGCGGCCCCCTGGCAACGCTCTCGGCCACCGCCACTGCACGCCGTTTGCACGATTGGCCACCGCTCGGCCACCGGAGGCCCCGTTCCGGAGACTCCAGGCTGAAACGCCAACAGATCCAAGGTCACGAAAAGGAAAAAACCCCAGGTCACGAGCTATGTGACATGGGGTTCAATGGAGCCGCTTTCGGGATTCGAACCCGAGACCTACGCATTACGAGTGCGTTGCTCTGGCCATCTGAGCTAAAGCGGCGTGTCGGACGCACCGGAGTGCGATCGGCGACGTCGGTAAGTCTACACAGGTGCGGGAGTGGTGCGTACCGGCCCCGGGGGCGGGGCCGGTGGGCGAGGCGGGGTCAGGTGCAGCGCTTGCCCTGGGCGGGCGGGGTGCCTCGGAGGAGGTAGATGTCGATGGCGGAGTCGATGCAGGAGCTGCCGCGGCCGTAGGCGGTGTGGCCGTCGCCGTCGTAGGTGAGGAGGCGGCCCGAGGAGAGCTGGCGGGTCAGGGACCGGGCCCAGCGGTACGGGGTGGCCGGGTCGCGGGTGGTGCCGACCACCACGATGGGCGCCGCGCCCTTCGCCTCGATGCGGTGCGGCTCGCCCGTGGCCCGCACCGGCCAGTACGTGCAGTTCAGGGAGGACCAGGCCAGGCTGGGGCCGAACACGGGGGACGCCTTCTCGAACTCCGGCACCGCCTTCTCCACCTGCTCCGGGCCGTCGAAGGCGGGCGGGAGGTCGAGGCAGTTCACGGCCGCGTTGGCCATCATCAGGTTGCTGTAGTGGCCGTGGGCGTCACGTTCGTAGTAGCTGTCGGAGAGGGAGAGCAGGCCTGCGCCGTCCTTCTCGTCCATGGCCGAGTTGAGCGCCTCGCGGAGCCGCTCCCAGGTGCTCTCGTCGTACATCGCCGCGATCACGCCGGTGGTCGCCAGCGACTCGGTCAGGAGGCGGCCGTCCGCGTCGCCGGCCGGGATCGGGTGGGCGTCCAGCGCGCGGAAGAACCTCTCCAGCCGGTCGCCGACCTGCGCCGGCGTCGCGTCCTTGCCGTCCAGCGGGCAGTCGGCCCGCTTCACGCAGTCCGCCGAGAACGCCTTGAACGCCGTCTCGAAGCCCGCCGTCTGGTCCAGGTTGAGCTGCCGGGCGTCCAGCGAGGGGTCCATCGCGCCGTCCAGCACCAGCCGGCCGGTGCGGTGCGGGAACAGCCCGGCGTAGGTCGCGCCGAGGAAGGTGCCGTACGAGGCGCCCACGTAGTTCAGCTTCCTGTCGCCCAGCAGTTCGCGCAGGACGTCCATGTCGCGGGCCGCCTCGACGGTGGAGACGTGCCGCAGCAGCCGCGCGGAGTGCTTCCCGCAGCCCTCGGCGAACTTCCGGTCCGCGCCGACCAGCGCGTCCTTCTCCCTGGCGTCGTCGGGGGTCACGTCGGTCTGGGTGAAGGCGTCCATCTGACGGCCGTCGAGGCACTCCACGGGCTCGCTGCGGGCCACCCCGCGCGGGTCCACGGCGACCATGTCGTAGCGGGCGCGCACCTCGGCGGGGTAGCCGAGGGCCGCGAAACTCTGGAGGTAGCCGATCGCGGAGCCGCCGGGGCCGCCCGGGTTGACCAGCAGCGAGCCGAGCGGCCTGCCCTTGCCGGTGGCCTTCTTGCGTGACACGGCCAGTTTGATGTCGCCCGAGCCGGGCTTGTCGTAGTCGAGCGGCACCTTCATCGTCGCGCACTCGAAACCGGTGGCGCCGCACTTCCGCCAGCTCAGCTTCTGGGTGTAGTAGGGCGACAGCGCCGAGGGCGTCGACATCGGCAGCGCGGCCAGTGCCGCCGCCATCGTGCCGTCCGACCCCCTGCCGCCCGCGCCGCAGCCGGACACGAGCAGCGCGGACGCCGCGAGCAGGGCCGCCGCGACCCGGGCCGTGGCTCGGGAGGCGGCGGGTGGCCGGGACGGGCGGCGCGCCGGGAGCGACCGGGCGGGCGGGGGCGACGGGGAGCACCTGGTGTCCATCAGGTGAGCGTAACCCTGCGCGACGCCTCGCGTGCTCTGTGTTCATGTTGTGGGCGCGTACGCTCCGTTCACCCCGCGCGCAGCGCCATCGTCATCGCCTCCACCGCCAGCAGCGGGGCCACATTGCGGTCCAGGGCGTCGCGGCAGGCCCCGATCGCCTCGATACGGCGCAGGGTGGACTCGGGGGAGCCCGCACCGGCGATGCGCTGGAGGGTGTCCTCGGCGTCCTCGTTGGCGATGGCCAGGCGGGAGCCGAACTGGAGGGCGAGGACATCGCGGTAGAAGCCGGTGAGGTCGCCCAGGGCGACGTCGAGGCTGTCGCGCTGGGTGCGGGTGCGGCGCCGCTTCTGCATGTCCTCCAGATCCTTCATCGCGCCCGCGGTGCCGCGCGGCAGCCGTCCGCCCTGGGCGGCACCGAGCGCCGTCTTCAGCTCGTCGGTCTCCTTGCCGTCCATCTCCTCGGCGAGCTGCTTGGCGTCCTCGGCGGCGGCGTCGACCAGCTCCTGGGCGGCCCTGAGGCAGCCGCCGACCTCGTCCAGCCGCAGCGGCAGCTTCAGTACCGAGGCACGGCGGCGGCGGGCCTCCGGGTCGGTGGCCAGGCGCCGGGCGCGGTCGACGTGCCCCTGGGTGGCGCGGGCGGCGGCCGCGGCGACGTCGGGCTCGACGCCGTCGCGGCGCACCAGCATGTCGGCGACGGCCGCGACGGGCGGCGTACGCAGGTTCAGGTGGCGGCAGCGGGAGCGGATGGTCGGCAGCACGTCCTCGATGGAGGGCGCGCACAGCAGCCAGACGGTGCGCGGGGCGGGCTCCTCGACCGCCTTCAGGACGGCGTTGGCCGACTTCTCGTTCAGCCGCTCGGCGTCCTCGACCAGGATGATCTGCCAGCGGCCGTTCGCCGGGCTGGTGAACGACTTGCGGACCGTGTCCCGCATGTCCTTGACCAGGATCTCCGCGCCCACGGCCGCGACCGGGGAGACGTCCGCGTGGGTGCCGAGCAGCGCGGTGTGGCAGCCGTCGCAGAAGCCGCAGCCGGGGGTGCCGCCGAGGGCGCGGTCGGGGCTCACGCACTGGAGGGCGGCGGCGAAGGCCCGCGCCGCCTGGTTACGGCCGGCGCCGGGCGGGCCGGTGAACAGCCAGGCGTGGGTCATCTTCGACGCCTCAGGCGGCGGCTGGTCCGCCGTGGCGGCCGTGACGAGCGCGTCGGCGTCCCGCGCGGCCGCCACCAGCGTCGCGCTCACCTTCTCCTGCCCGACGAGGTCGTCCCAGACGCTCATGGGTCACGCCGCCCTTTCCGTCACTTCGTGTTCCGTCGTCCATTGTGCGGGGGCCCACTGACAGTGCCCGCAGCAGCGCCCGCGACAGTGCCCGCACGGCGAAGGGCGGCGCCCTCCGCCGCGCCGAAGCGCCCGGTGGACACCGCCCCTCGTTCCCCCTGGTCAGCTACGCCGGCCCCGGCCACGCCGGCCGCGCTCGTCCTGCTCCTCCTGCTCGTCGTAGGACCCGAGGAGTTCGTCCGCGAGCGACGGCAGGTCGTCCAGCGGGGTCTCCTCGGCCCAGTCGGGACGCGGCCGGCGGGGCTTGCCGTCGGCGCCGAGCCTCGGCATCTCGCGGGTGCGGTCCTCCGCGTCGTCGGCCTCGGCGGGCCGCTCGTCGCGGAAGTACCCGAGCGGCGTCCGGTCGGCGGGCGCGTCGTCGCGTACGGGCGGCAGCACGGCCGTCTCGTCGGCGTCCCGGTGGGAGAACTTCGGCAG
>NZ_JBHXLV010000003.1:0-95592 GCF_042721685.1 Streptomyces sp. NPDC058459
GGGGACGGGCGCCCCTTCGACCCCGACGCCCCGTACGGCGCCCACGCGCCGTACCCGGACGACCCCCTGAACCACGAGGAGAGCGACGTGCTGCGTCGCGCATTCATGACCGGAACGGGCGCCACGGTGGCAGCCGCCGCCGCGCTGGGCCCGCTGGGCATCGCCACGGACGCCTCGGCGGCCGCACGGCGGGCCGGTACGTCGGAGGCGGCCGCCGTGGAGGAGGCCGTCCGGCGCATCCGGCTGCTGGACGACAGGCACGGCGCGGACGGCCTGTACCGGCGCGCGGCGGAGCCGCTGCGCGCCGCCTACGCCCTGCTGGACGCGGGCGCGACCCGGCAGACCACCGCCGAGCGGCTCCACTCGGGCGCCGGTGAGCTGGCCATCTCGGTGGGCTGGCTGGCCCATGACTCGGGCCGTTTCGACGACGCCCGCTCGCACTACGCGGAGGCGCTGGCCACCGCCCGGATGACCGGGGACGCGGCGCTGGAGGCACACGCCTTCTGCAACACCGCCTTCCTCGCGCGGGACGCCGGGCGCCCCCGCGAGGCGGTCCGCGCGGCGCAGGCCGCGCAGCGGGCCGCCCGTCCGCTGGGCTCGCCCCGGCTGATGTCGCTGCTGGCGCTGCGCGAGGCGGGCGGCTGGGCGGGGCTCGCGGACCGCACCGGCTGCGAGCAGGCGCTCGTACGCGCGCAGGCGCTGTTCGGGCGGGGCATCTCCGACGCCGACCCGGAGTGGATGAGCTTCTACGGCGAGGCCGAGCTGGCGGGTCTTGAGGCGCAGTGCTGGTCGACGCTGGGGGACTGGCGCCGCGCGGCCCGGCACGCCCGCCGCGCGACCCGGCTCCAGAACCCGCACTTCTCCCGCAACATCGCCCTGTACACGGCCGAACTGGCCGACGACCTGGCCCGCGACGGCCACCCGGACGAGGCGGCGGCGGCGGGTCTGCGCGTCCTGGACCTCCTGACCCAGGTCCAGTCCTCCCGCATCCAGACCATGCTGGCCGGTACCGCCCGCGTCCTCCTCCCCCACCGCCGCGCGAAGGGCGTGGCGGACTTCCTGGACCGCCATGCCTCGCTGCCGCGGCCTCGGCGGGGGTGACGGGCCGGGCTCCTAGCCGACCAGGTGCCCCGTCTCGTTCCAGCTCTCGATCGCCGGCTCGCCGTAGGCCCAGCCGAGGGTGGAGAGGGAGGTGGGGTTGAGGCGGAGGCGGGCGGCGAAGTCGAGGGGGAGACCGAGCCAGCGGGCGCCGATGGAGCGCAGGATGTGGCCGTGGGCGAAGAGCAGGACGTCGCGGTCGGCCGAGCGGGCCCACTGGACGACCTCGTCCGCGCGGGCGGTCACCTCGGCGAGGGTCTCGCCCTCGGGGACACCGTCGCGCCAGATCAGCCAGCCGGGCCGGACGTCCTGGATCTCGGCCGGGGTCATGCCCTCGTAGGCGCCGTAGTCCCACTCCATGAGCGTGTCCCACACCTCGGCGCGGTCGCCGAAGCCGGCCAGTTCGCAGGTCTCGCGGGCGCGGACCAGCGGGCTGGTGCGCACCTCCACGTCGGCGAAGGCGGCCGGCGGGCTCTGCCGGAGCCGTTCGCCGAGCAGCTTGGCCCCGCGCCGGCCCTCCTCCAGCAGCGGCACGTCGGTCCGGCCCGTGTGCTTGCCGGACAGCGACCAGGCCGTCTGTCCGTGCCGGGCCAGCAGGATGCGCGGTGCCATGGGGGAGACCTTTCCGGAAGAGGGACGCCGAGTGGACGCCGGGGAAACCGGTTCGCCGGGTCCTTCCATGATGGCGCACCTCCCGCGCGGGCAACCCGGCGGGCGATTCCGGCGTCTTCGAGAGCCGGAACGCCCGCGCGGACGGGCGGACCGACACCGTAAGGTGTCACGGCGCCCGAGGGGTGCCAGGCAACGCGAAGGGGAAGGGCGATCGGATGCCGCAGACCGAGACACCGGGCACCGGGGCGGTGCCGGGTACCCGGCCGCGCTGGTGGACCGAGCTGCCGCTGATCCTGCTGGTCTACGGCTGCTACACCGCCGGCCGGCTCCTCGCTCGCGGAAACGTCTCCTCCGCCGTGGACCACGGTCTGGTCATCCTCCGGGCCGAGCAGGCGCTGTACCTGAACGCCGAGCACCCGCTGAACCGGCTGTTCACGGCCGAGCCCTGGATAGGGGTGCCGGCCGACTTCTGGTACGCCTCACTGCACTACCTGGTCACCCCGGCGGTCCTGGTCTGGCTGTTCCGGGCCCACGCCGAGCACTACCGGGCGGCCCGCACCTGGCTGATGACGTCCACGTTCATCGGTCTGATCGGTTTCATCCTGCTGCCCACCTGCCCGCCCCGCCTGCTCTCCCCAGCCCACGGCTTCGTGGACACCATGGCGCACTACAGCGCGTACGGCTGGTGGGGCGGTGAGGCCAGCGCCCCGCGCGGCATGGGCGGCATGACCAACCAGTACGCGGCGATGCCGAGCCTGCATGTCGGCTGGGCGCTGTTCTGCGGGGTGATGCTGTGGCGGTGCGGGCGGACCCGCTGGGCCAGGGCGGCCGCGGTCGGCTATCCGCTGGTGACCGCGATCGTGGTCATGGGCACCGCCAACCACTACTTCCTGGACGCGGTCGCGGGCGCGGCCGTGATGGGCGCCGGCCTGCTCCTGGCCCCGTACGTGACGCGTGGCGCGACCGCCGCGCGGCTGCGCCTCGGCACCCGGGCGGCCCCGCCGCGGGCGGCCGGAAACACCGGTCCTTCCCCGGTTGTCAGTGCCGGATGCCAGACTTCCGCGGGTGAGCGAATTCCACGGCAGCGCGACTCGCGGCTCGACCCCGCGGCCGGAACCGACGCCTCCCCCAGCGAAGCGGGGGACGGCGCTGCGGCACCGGCTCGCTGAGCTGCGCGGTCCCAACGTCCCGGCCAAGGCGCTGGACGCGCGCGCCCTCGCGGCGCTCGCGGCCAACCCGGGCTGCCGCAGACGCGCGATCCTGGACGGCGCCGGGGTGGACAAGGCAGCGCTCGCGGGCGCGCTGGGCGCCCCGTCGGACTACGGGCAGTCCCAGTTCGCGCTGATCCGGGGCAACACCTTCGAGGCGCGCGTCAAGGCGGACGGCGGCGCCGAGCTGCTGCGGCTCACCCACACCCTGCTGGACCCGGCCGCCGAAGCCCCCGCCGGGGCCTCCGTGCCGGACCTGAGCGCGCCGGGCCCCGAGGGCCGCACCGCGCGTACGGCGCTCGCGCTGCGCGAGGCGGTCGCGGCGGGCGGCTGGACGCTGCTGGACCACCCGATGCTCGCGCTGGACGTGGCGGGCTCGCCCGCGTTCCTGGAGCCGGACGCGGTGGTGGTGCACCCCGACGGCGGCTGGACGGTCGTGGAGATCAAGTCGTTCCCGATGCTGGACGGCTCGGCCGACCCGGCGAAGGTCGGCGCGGCCGCCCGCCAGGCGGCGGTGTACGTGCTGGCGCTGGAGGAGGTCGCGGCCCGGCTGACCCCGCCGCCGGCCGTACGGCACGAGGTGCTGCTGGTGTGCCCGAAGGACTTCTCCAACCTGGCCACCGCGCGCGCGGTCGACGTACGCGCGCAGCGGGCGGTCACCGCGCGGCAGCTCACCCGGCTCACCCGCGTGGAGACCATCGCGGCGGAACTGCCCGAGGGCACCTGCTTCGACCCGGAGCGCCCCGCCGGTGAGCTGACGGCCGCCGTCGACGCGGTCCCGGCGGCCTACGCGCCCGAGTGCCTGTCCTCCTGCGAGCTGGCCTTCCACTGCCGGGAGCGGTCCCGCGCGGCGGACGCGGTGACCCGGCTCGGCCGTCCGCTCCGCGCCGAGCTGGGCGGCCTGGGCACCGTCCAGGAGGTGCTGTCGGCGGCCCGCGGCGAGAGCGGCGACCCGGACGATCCGGTGGTGGCAGCGCTGCGCCGGGCCGCCGCCCTGCGCGTGGAGGCACTCGCCGGCGCGGCGGACCGGGCGGCCGTGCCATGTCCCTGATCGCCACCCTGGCCCGCCTGGAGGCGGTGGCCACCGGCCGGGCCCAGCCCGCCGCGACCGTCCGGCACCGTCGGCTGTCCGACCGCCCGCTGGTGTTCGTGCCCCTGATCACCGCCGGCGAGACGGGCGCCCCGCTCGGCGCGCTGGTCGGCACCGACCGGGACGCGCCCCGGCTGCTCGTCGTGCCGCAGCCCCGCGACCGCGACCAGCGGTTCGCGTTCCTCGCCGAGCTGGCCGACATCGTGCTGCCGTACCTGGAATCCTGCGCCGAGGCGGTGGAGACGGCCGAGCGCACCGACACCGACCCGGAGACCGGCAAGCGGGTCAAGGTCGAGGTCGACCTGTGCGTGGACGCGCCCCAGATCGTGGTGCCGAGCCGCGCGGGCCTGGACCTCGTCCGGCTGCTGGGCCGCTCGACGCGGTTCCGGCGCACGGCCGAGCAGGACCCGGAGACGCCGTATCCGGCGCCCGCGCGCGTGCCGCTGCTGGGCCGCTGGCTGACGCACTACGGCGAGCGCTCCCGGGTTCCGGGCTCCTCGCTGCTGCTGGCGCTGACCGACGCGCTGTCCCGGCACTGGGCCACGGGGCAGTCCATGGTGGAGGACCAGCATCTGGGCGCCCTGCTGGCCTGGATCGACCCGCCCGAGGGCGAGTCCGGCGCCGAGGCGGCAGCGCGGGCGGAGCGGGCGCGGGACGCGGCGGGCCAGCTGCTGTGTCCCCCGGCGGGGCCGGCCACCGACCCGGCGTTCGACAACAAGCTGCTGGCCCCGGCCATCGAGCGGTACGACCGGGCGCGCACCGCGCTGGCCGCCGCCGAGGACGCCTTGAGCGCCGAGGACCTGCTGACCGCCCTCACCGCCGCCGAGCGGGAGATCCGCGACCTGGTCGAGAGCCGCACCCGGCCGACCTGGGACGCGGTCTGGCGCGGGCTCGACCTGCTGCGGGCGCTCCCCGAGGGCGGGCATGTCGAGCAGCGGTGGACCCGGGACCGCTGGTCCTTCACCGCCCACCGGGACCGGATCACGGCGGGCGAACCCCCGCAGCCGCGCCGGGACGACGCGGTGACGGCGGCGAACAAGCTGGCCACGCGCGAGCGCGAGCAGGCCCGGCTGGAGGCGCAGGAGGCGCTGGACGACCCGCTGGCGATGGCGGCCCGGCGGCTGGCCGGGGAGGCGCTCGCGGGCGAGGTGACCGAGGTGGTCATGGCGTACAGCGAGGGCAGGCGGCCGAGCCCGCGCCCGCTGGTGACCGTGCGCACCGAGGACCGCCCGCACCTGGGCGAGCGCGCCAGGGTGTACCGCTCGCTGAACGGCAAGCCGCAGACGGCGGAGTTCGCCGGGTACGAGGGCGCGCCGGAGGACGGTGTGCTCGTGCTGCGGATCATGGACAGGATGGGCCGGGGCAAGGAGCCGGACGCCGGTTCGGTGCCGGAGAAGGGCGACCCGGTGTGCTTCACGCTCTTCGAGCACGAGCAGCGCGGCGGCGCCAGGCTGCCCGACCCCGAGCAGACCCCGTGGACGCACGGCGGGCCGCCCGGTGAGCCCGTGCCGGAGATCCCGGACGCGGTGACCGGGGAGGACGTGCTGTGACGACCGCGGACTTCGACCCCTCGGCCGCCGCCACGCGTGCCACGGACGCGATCCTCGCCGACACCCTGCACGGCACCGAGCGCGGTGTGGTGGTGGACTCCCCGCCCGGCGCGGGCAAGTCCACGCTCGTGGTCCGGGCCGCGCTGGAACTGGCCGGGGCGGGCCGCCCGCTGATGGTCGTGGCGCAGACCAACGCCCAGGTGGACGACCTGGTGCTGCGCCTCGCGGAGAAGAACCCCGACCTCCCGCTGGGCCGCCTGCACAGCAGCGACACCGACGCCTACGACAGGGCGCTGGACGCGCTGCCCCACGTGCGTAAGTCGGCCAAGGCGGGCGATCTGAGCGGGCTCCCTGTGGTCCTCTCCACGGCCGCGAAGTGGGCGCACGTCACGGTGGACGAGCCGTGGGGGCACGCGATCGTGGACGAGGCGTACCAGATGCGCTCCGATTCGCTGCTGGCCGTGGCCGGGCTGTTCGAGCGGGCGCTGTTCGTGGGCGACCCTGGCCAGCTGGACCCGTTCTCGACGGTGGGCGGCGACCAGTGGGCGGGCCTGTCCTACGACCCGTCGGCCTCGGCGGTCTCCACGCTGCTCGCGCACAACCCCCGGCTGCCGCAGCACCGGCTGCCGGTGTCCTGGCGGCTGCCCGCGTCGGCGGCCCCGCTGGTGTCGGCGGCGTTCTACCCGTACACGCCGTTCCGCAGCGGGACCGGGCACGGGGAGCGGCGGCTCGCCTTCGCGGTGCCGTCGGACGGTTCGGGTCCGGACCGGGTGATCGACGAGGCGGCGGAGTCCGGCTGGGGGCTGCTGGAGCTGCCGGCCCGGCACACCCCGCGCACCGACCCGGAGGCGGTGCGGGCGGTGGCCGCCGTGGTGCGGCGGCTGCTGGACCGAGGGGGCGCGGCCGTCTCCGAGCGCGCGGAGACACCGACCCCGCTGACCGCCGGCCGGGTCGCCGTGGGCACGGCCCACCGGGACCAGGCGGCGGCGGTCCGCGCGGCGCTGGCGGACCTGGGTGTGACGGGGGTGACCGTGGACACCGCGAACCGGCTCCAGGGCCGGGAGTACGACGTGACGGTGGTCCTGCACCCGCTCTCCGGCCGCCCCGACGCCACCGCCTTCCACCTGGAGACGGGCCGCCTGTGCGTCCTGGCCTCCCGGCACCGCCACGCCTGCGTGGTGGTGTGCCGCGCCGGGGTGAGCGACCTGCTGGACGAGTACCCGTCCACGGAACCGGTCCAGCTGGGCACCCTGGTGAAGTTCCCGGACGGCTGGGAGGCGAACCACGCGGTCCTGGCGCGGCTGGCCGAGCACCGGGTGCCCTACCGGCCCTGAGCCGCGGGGCCCTGACCGTGGGTGCGATGCCTGGCCCCGGGGCCCTCTTGCACCGGCGCGGGACAATGGACGGTGGTCCGGCCGGAGGCCGGGCCGAGAGGAAGCGAACGTACGAGGAGGAGATGAAGACATGGCGGAGCCCTCGCCGCGTCGGCACGAACCGCGGCCACGCCCCGCGCCCCTGCTCTTCGAGCCTGCGGCGGCGGCCGCCGACCCGGAGCACTTCTTCGATCTGGAGTCGATGGACGACCCGCGCGCGCTGCTGACCCGGGCCACCGAGCTGACCCAGGCGTTCCGCGCGGCGGCCGACCGGGCCATGGAGTTCCAGGCCGTGGCGGCGGCCCAGCTCGCCGACCCGCGCCGGTTCGACCGGCTGACGGCGGCGGACATCGCCGAGCGCGCGGAATGGACCGAGGACTACGCCAAGAAGATGGTGGAGTTCGGCCGGGACCTGCTGCGGGGCGCCGACCCCGAGGGCCGCCGCGCGAGCGATCCGCACTAGCCCGAGCAGGACGCCCGAAGCAGCTGGCATATGCCAGGCGGGCAAGATACCCCGTCCCGCCCCTCCCTGTCCCCCATTTCCACAACCCAGCGAAACCGCTCCCTCACCGAGGGTAGACCTGTGTGCATGCCCAGTGCACCGGACGTCACCGCCGCCACCGCCGAGGGAGCCGCCTGGCTCGCCTCCGCCGGCATGTATCCGCGCAGCACGCTCGCTCTCTGGGAGGAGCGGCCCGGCGCCCCCGTGGTGCTGCCCTGCGGCACGCTCTTCGACGTGGTGAGCGCGCCCGCGGTGTTCGGGCGCCGGATGCTGGACCGGTTGTGGGGCGGGGAGGGGCCGGGCTGCGGCCCGGTCGCGGTGCACCGGGGCCGGACCCTGCTGTTCGCGGCACCGGGTACGTCCCAGCGGCTGCCCACGCTGCTGGCCTGGGAGGAGTGGGGCCCGCGCACCCATGCCGTCCCCCCGCTGCTGTGTCACGGCACCGGGGACGCGGTGACCGTCCCGGCGCTGGAGGGGGACGCCTCCCCGGCCCCGGCGGGCTCCCGCTGGCTGGTCGCCCCGGACACCCGCCACCCCTGGCTGCCCGGCCCCGAGGTGCTGCTCTGGGCGGCGGTGCGCGCGGCCCGCGCGGCGGCCCGGATATCGATTTTTCCTCCCGCCGACCAGGATGCTAAGGTCTGTGACGTCGGCAGGCGCCGCTAGCTCAGTTGGTTAGAGCAGCTGACTCTTAATCAGCGGGTCCGGGGTTCGAGTCCCTGGCGGCGCACAGACAACGAAGGCCCTCGCGAAAGCGGGGGCCTTTCGCATGCCCCACACCTCATGCACCCCACCGCGCGCGCCCCGCCTCAGCCGCCCTCCCCCGGCGTGATCCGCACCGTCCAGGCCCCGGCCGGCGTGTGCTCCTCCACCTCCACCTTCACCCCCTCCCCCGGCACGGTGAAGGTCTCCCCCAGCGAGACGGGCGCGTCGGCCAGCGGGGGATACACGGAGTTCTCCCAGCACGCCTCGCTGCGCGGATGCGCGTCCACCACCTCGACGGGACCGTCCCCGGACGCGACGCCGGCGCGCACCCGGTAGACGAGGATGCCCCGCTCGCACGCCGTACGGTCGTTCCCCGCCGGGCCGCGCGCCTCGAAGGCGAGGGCGGTGTCCGGGCCGGTGCGTACCACGGCGAGCTTGGTGCCGTTGCCGAGCCCGAAGACCGGGGCGCCGGACGCGCCGCGCACCGGGACGCCGGGCCCGGCCGCGAGCGGCTCCAGGGTGAGCCGGGTCGGGCCCGTCCCCCGGACGCACGCCACCTGACGGGGGTCCAGCCAGCCCAGTTTCCACTTGTGCCAGCCGAAGAGGTCGGGGGCCGCGCCGAACTGGCTTCCCATCAGGTCCCAGTCGCCGACGTGGGTGTCCCAGTCGTCCCCCGAGTCGGTCGGGCGGTGGTAGAGGTCGGGGAGGTCGAAGACGTGCCCGGTCTCGTGGGCCAGCACCAGCCGGTCGGGCGGGTGCCGCTCGAAGACGGTGACGACCCGGCGTACGTCGGTGCCGTCCAGCCGGACGGGTGTGTCGAGGTTGACCACCTTGGTGGCGTCGGAGTCCACGCCGGGCGCGTCCGGGTCGGCGACCAGGTAGACCACGTCGTAGCGGGAGAAGTCCAGCGCCTTGTCGGCCACGGCGAACGCGTCCCGCAGATAGGCGGAGCGGTCCGAGGCGCTCCAGTCCCGCGTTATGGCGTACGCGGTGGACGGGCGGGGCATCCGCAGCCAGCGGTCCAGCGGGTGCGGGCGCAGGGTGAAGCGGCCGTAGGAGGACTGCTCGAAGTAGCGGCTGGTGGCCGGGAAGTGGTCGGCGGTCAGTTCGGCGGGGGTGGTGCGCGGGGTGGCGTCCGGGAAGGACAGGAAGACCAGGGCGGCGTCGAGGCGGCCCTGGGGGCGCGGGTAGGCGGAGTTCCAGCTGTCCAGGCCCTCGGAGTGGTGGGCGTCGGTGCGGTGCAGCGCGCAGGGCTCGGGCGAGAAGGGTTCGGCGACCGAGGGGCCGGTGAGGATGGAGGTCGCGGCGAGCGCCGACATCGTGGTGACCACGGCGGCGGTGCTGCGCAGCTTGGGCACGTCGGGGACCTCCGGATGCGGTTCGCGGGACACCGCCACCCAGACTGTGTGCTTATGTTGCGCTATGTCCTGTTTACCTGAACCGGAAGGGTGAGTACGCCCGTTTGCCCGTCCGCTGGGCGCCCGGCGGCCGACACCCCGAATCACTCACGGAACGTCACAATTGGTCGTGGGCCTCAATAACCCGTCCAGGTCCGGGCAGAAACGATCTGTCAGGAGGGCGGGTCGGTCGGGGAGACTGGAGACCGGCTGGAAGGGGCCGGGACCAGCCTCTATGATCGGCACACTTTCCGGCACGGACTGGGATCGAGTGCACTGCGGGAGCGAGCGGTGAGCGGAACGTCCGAAGGGCCGACGCCCGCGGCAGACCTCGACCGGTCAGCCGTGACAGACGGTGACCACATGATCTACCTCCGGGTCTTCACGACGGCCCCGCTCCCCATGGCCGTGGTGACCCCCGACGGGCTGGTCGCGCACGCCAACGCCGCCCTGGGAGCGCTGCTGGGCACGTCCGCCGAGGCGCTGGCCGGACGCCCCGCCGCCGATCTGGTCGACCTGGCCCCCGACCCGGGCACCCGGCACGCCTACCGCGAGGTGCTCGGCGGCCGCCAGGACCGGCTGCGCTGCACCCGGCGCCTCAAACAGCCGGACGGCGACCCCGTATGGGTGCGCATCACCGTCACCCCGCTGACCGAGGACACACCGGGCGCCCTGCTGTCCGTCTCCGACATCAGCGCCCGCCGCGAACTCCAGGCGCGCCTCCGGCACTTGCGGATGCACGACCCGGTGACCCGGCTGCCCAACCGGACCCTGTTCTTCGAGCGGCTCTCGGCCGCGCTGGAGGCCGAGCCGGAGGACGGCACCGGCGCCGGCACCGGGCGGATCGGCCTGTGCTGCCTCGACCTCGACGGGTTCAAGGCGGTCAACGACACCCTGGGCCACCGCGTCGGGGACCGGCTGCTGGAGGCCGTGGCCAAACGGCTGACCCATGTGGCCGAGGAGACCGAGGGCGCGCGGGCCGGGGCCCCGCTGGTGGCCCGGCTCGGCGGCGACGAGTTCGCACTGCTCGTGGAGGACTCCACCGGCACCGAGCAGCTCTCCGACCTGGCCGCCTCGGCGCTGCGTGCGCTGGAGGAGCCGTTCGACCTGGCCGGGCGGCGGCTGTCGCTGACCGCGTCCATCGGGGTGGTCGAGCGGCGCATGGCCGGGACGACGGCGACCGGTCTGATGCAGGCCGCCGACACCACGCTGTACTGGGCGAAGGCGGACGGCAGGGGCCGCTGGACCCTGTTCGACCCCGAGCGCAACGCGCACCGGATCACCCGTCAGGCGCTGTCATCCACCCTGCGTCCGGCCATCGAGCGCGGGGAGTTCGCGCTGGAGTACCAGCCGCTGGTCGGCATGGAGGACGGGCGGCTGAGCGGGGTGGAGGCGCTGGTGCGCTGGCACCACCCGCAGTTCGGGACGCTGACGCCGAATCGGTTCATCCAGCTGGCCGAGGAGGACGGTTCGATCGTGCAGCTGGGCCGCTGGGCGCTCGTCACCGCCTGCCGTCAGGCCCGGCAGTGGCAGCTCGCCCATCCGGACGAGCCGCCCATCTTCGTCAGCGTGAACGTGGCCGTGCGCCAGATGTGGGACTCCGACCTGGTGGCGGACGTGGCCGGCACGCTCACCGAGACCGGGCTCGCCCCGCACCTGCTCCAGCTGGAGCTGACCGAGTCGGCCGTGATGGGCTCCGGGGGCCGCCCGATCCAGGCGCTCCAGGCCCTCAGCGACATGGGGGTGCGCATCGCCATCGACGACTTCGGCACCGGCTACTCGAACCTTGCCTACCTCAGCCGCCTGCCGGTCTCGGTGCTGAAGCTGGACGGGTCCTTCGTCCGCGGCTTCCAGTACGAGGGCGGTGACCCGGGCCGGGCAGGCACCACGGCGAACCCGGCCGACGAGGTGATCGTGGAGGCGATGATCCAGCTGGCCCACCGGCTCGGGCTGACCGTCACCGCCGAGTGCGTGGAGACCTCCGCGCAGGCCACCCGGCTGCGCCGGATCGGCTGTGACACCGGGCAGGGCTGGCTGTACTCCCGCCCGGTGCCGCCGGACCGCATCACGGAGCTGCTCGGGGGTGTCCTGTCGGTCAGGCCGGGTCAGGGCGTGCCAGACGCCGCGAGGCCGGCCTGACCGACAAGGCACCCCCGAGGGGTGCGTAGCTACGCGGCTGGCAGGCCGTAGGCGTCGGCGATCAGCTCGTAGGAGCGCAGCCGCAGTTCGCCGCGGTGGGCGTGGCTGGTGAGCATCAGCTCGTCGGCGCCGGTGCGCTTCTGCAGGTCGTCCAGGCCAGCGCGGACCTCGTCGGCGGTGCCGTGCACGATGTTGCGGGTGAAGGAGGCCGCGAACTCCTCCTCCATGGGGCTGAATTCGTGCCGGGCCGCGTCCTCGGGGTCGGGGAAGAGTCCGGGCCGGCCCATGCGCAGCCGGAGCATGTTGAGCGCGGTCGCGCGGACCTGGCGGCCGGCCTCGGCCTCGTCGTCGGTGGCGAGCGCGGAGACGCCGATGAGGGCGTGGGGCTCGGCCAGCACCTCGGAGGGGCGGAAGGTCTCCCGGTACAGGTCGAGCGCCGGGATGGTGTTCTGCGCGGAGAAGTGGTGCGCGAAGGCGAAGGGCAGGCCCAGCATTCCGGCCAGCTGGGCGCTGAAGCCGGAGGAGCCGAGCAGCCAGAGCACCGGCCGGTGCGGGGACTGGACGCCACCGGGGGTGCTGCTCTGCACCGGGCCGGGGATGGCGTGGATACGGGCGTAGGGGTGCCCGTCGGGGAAGTCGTCGTCGAGGAACCGGGTCAGCTCGGCGAGCTGCTGCGGGAAGTCGTCAACGCCCTCGTTCAGGGTGTCGGAGCGGCGCAGCGCGGCTGCCGTCGCCCCGTCCGTGCCCGGCGCGCGGCCGAGGCCGAGGTCGATCCGGCCCGGCGCCATGGCCTCCAGGGTGCCGAACTGCTCGGCGATGACCAGCGGGGCGTGGTTGGGCAGCATGACACCGCCCGAGCCGAGCCGGATGCGGTCGGTGTGGGCGGCGAGGTGCGCCAGGATCACGGCGGGCGAGGAGGAGGCGACGCCCGGCATCGAGTGGTGCTCGGCGACCCAGTACCGGTGGAAGCCACGCGCCTCGGCGGACCGTGCCAGCTCCACGCTGGTGCGCAGCGCGTCGGAGGCGGTGCTCCCGGCGCCCACGGTGACCAGGTCGAGTACGGAGAGGGGGACGGGGGCGGTGCCGTGCACGGCGCCCCGGATCTCGTCTGCCGGCACGGTGGAAGCCTCCTGTTTACGGCGTGCTCTGTACTGCGTGCGCAACAGGAGGCTGTCCCCGCTTATTCCCCCCGGCCGGGCCGGGCACCTGGTCGGAGCCGGGTCAGAGCTGTACGACGGGCTCCCGGGTGAAGAGGGCGCCGAGGGCGTCGGTGCGCAGCCGGCGGTCGGCCAGCCGCAGACCCTCCCACACCGAGACCTGGGACGCCGTGAGCACCGGCTTGCCGAGCGCGGCCTCCAGCGCGGACAGGTGGGCGGCGGTGCGCAGCGCGGTGTCGGGCAGCAGCACCGCCTCGGCGTCCGGGGTGTCTGCGGCCCGCGCCAGGGCCAGGAGTTCGGCCTCGTCACCCTCGGCGGCCCGCTCGGCGGTGAGGGCGTCCACCTCCTCGGTGCCGGTCACCTCCAGACCGCCGTCGGCCAGGAACGCCCGCAGCAGCGCGGCGGTCTCGGGCGGGTAGGCGTGCGCGACGGCGACCTCGCGGACGCCGAGCGCCTGGGCGGCGTGCACGAAGCCCAGCGAGGTGGAGGAGGCGGGCAGCCCCGCCTGCCGGGCCAGTTCCGTCGCCTCGGTGTGTGCGTCCTTCCAGCCGTGCGCGAAGCCGCCCGCCGGGCTCGTCCACACCACCGCCTCGGCGCCGGTCAGCCGCAGCCCCTCCATGGCCGCCGTGAGCCGTCCGGCGAAGTCCGCGCCGTGCAGCGGGTCCACCGCGTGGGCGTCCTCGCCGGTGGACGTGTGCACCAGGTCCAGCCGGACCGCGCCGGCGAGCAGTTGCTCGACGCGCGGGTAGTCGTCCTCGCCGCGATGGCCCGGACAGAGGAATCCGATTGCTGTCATGTCGGCCTTTCTCCGTGTCACTCGGAGTTACTCAGGGTTACTCAGGCGTACTCAGGGCTGTTCCCCGCGTCTTCCCCCGCTTCCCGCGAAGGCGCCCCGTGTGGCCCGCACGGCGGTACGGGCACCCCCGCTGGAGGTGCGGGTACCCGGCGGAGGCCGGATCGCCCCCCTGAACGGCACGGCCCGTTGACGCCGCCGGGTGCCCGTGCCAGCGTGGGCGGCCGCACGGGAGACGGGAGGCGGCAGGCCGATGACCCTCCCCACCCTGCTGGTGCTGGACGCCGATCCGCCGCCGAGGCTCGGCCGGCTCACCGGCCGGGCCCGCGTCGTGCACACCGGCGCCGGGGGCCTGGCCGCGCTGCTGCCGGCGGCGGACGTGCTGCTGGTCTGGGACTTCCGGTCGCGGGCGGTACGCGAAGCCTGGCCCGGCGAGGGGCCGCGCCCGGCCTGGGTGCACACCGCGAGCGCGGGCGTGGACCACCTGATGTGCCCCGAACTGGCCGCCTCCGGCGCGGTGGTGACCAACGCGCGCGGTGTCTTCGACCGGCCGGTGGCCGAGTACGTGGCCGCGCTGGTGCTGGCCGCCGCCAAGGACCTCCCGCGCACGGTGGACCTCCAGCGGGATCACGTCTGGCGGCACCGGGAGACCCGCCGGGTGGCGGGCACCCGCGCCTGCGTGGTCGGCTCCGGACCGATCGGCCGGGCCATCGCCGCCACGCTGAAGGCGCTCGGGGTGACGCCCGCGCTGGTGGGCCGGGTGCCGCGCACCGACGTACACGGCCCGGCCGACCTGGACCGGCTGATCGCCCGCGCGGACTGGGTGATCGCCGCCGCACCGCTGACCGAGCAGACGCGCGGCATGTTCGACGCGCACCGCTTCGGGGTGATGCAGCCCTCGGCGGTCTTCGTCAACGTCGGCCGGGGCGAGCTGGTGGACGAGCCGGCGCTCGCCGAGGCGCTGCGCAGACGCTGGATCGCGGGCGCGGCCCTGGACGTCTTCACCACCGAACCCCTCACCCCCGACAGCCCGTTGTGGGACCTGCCCGGCCTGCTGGTCTCCCCGCACATGAGCGGCGACACGGTCGGCTGGCGCGACGAACTGGGCGCGCAGTTCGTGGACCTGTACGAGCGCTGGGCGGCGGGAAGGCCGCTGATCAACGTGGTGGACAAGAAGCGGGGTTACGTACCGGGGCACTGAGGTCCCCCGTACGTCTCGACAACACCTCATCTCAGCAGGCCACTTGGCCGATACCGTGGAAGCGATCCGCCGGCCGGATCGCGCGGCCGGGCGAGCGGGCGCAGGGGGAGACCGGGGCGCCGAAGCACCAGCCGACCGCCCCGTTCCACCCGGTCCAGGACGCGCCGCGCGTGCTGGAGTCCGTCGCCCGCCATCCCGCCGGGGTCGCCGGCCGGGGACGCCCTCAGCCGGCACGCGGCCCCGGTGCTGCTCCCACCGGCGCTGTAGCGCCCCCGGCGGTGGTCCGGAGCACCCCGGGGGACCAGGTAGTATTTTCTCTGTCGTCGGCCGCGAGAAGCGGAAGGCGGGAGTCATGCGCCGCTAGCTCAGTTGGTTAGAGCAGCTGACTCTTAATCAGCGGGTCCGGGGTTCGAGTCCCTGGCGGCGCACCACTGCCGAGGGCGGATCGGGAAATCGATCCGCCCTCGGTGTCTTTCCACATCTTTCTACATGGCGGAGTGCGCGGAGACCGCGAAGAGGACGCAGCCCGCGGCTATCACGCCGAGGAAGGCGACCACCACGCCGGTGCCGACGATGAGACGCCCCCGGGCCGGCCGGAGCGCGGTGGCCCACTGCGGCCGCTCCGCCAGATAGCGCACCACCACATGGTCGCCCGCCACCACGGTCGAGTCGCCCCCGGCCTCGTCGAACCGGAACCGCTCGCCCTCGCGGCTGGTGAACTCGTACACATGGTGGAGCGTGCTGTGCACGGCCGTCTTGTCGCCGCCGCTCGTCTTCATGTAGGTGTTCAGGCAGCGCCCCTCGGCCACCTGGCCGTGCGCCCACAGTGTGCGGGTGCGCAGGGCCCGGCGGATCACCTGGACGATGCCGAGGACACACCCGGTGATGATCACTCCGGGCGCGATGTAGAGCAGTGCATCCATGAAACCCCCCTGGGTCGGCACGCCGCCCCCGGTGGACCGGCGTGCCGCGAACGTACCCATGTCCCAGGGTGATCGGGCTCAAGGGAAGCTCAGAACGTGACGTCCGAGCAGGCGTAGAAGGCGTTCGTCGTGTCGGCCACGTTCCAGACCGCGAGGATCACGTGGTGTCCGGTCAGGCCCCTGGGGAGGGTGCCGCTGTGGCTGAGCGTGGTGGGGGGACGCTGGCCGTTGTACGGCACCGAGAGGAACGGGGTCAGGTTGAGGTCGGACCGGGCGAGGGCGTGGTTCTGGTTCCAGCCCTGCTTGGTGACGTAGTAGGTGAAGTCGCTGGTCGCGTGCATGGCGGTGAACTGCCAGCGGAAGGTGTACGACTGGCCGCCGGTGACCCGGGTGGTGGGCCAGGCGCCGCCGGAGGGGGTGTTCGGGGCGTTGAGCTGGCCGAAGCGGCTGTTGCCGCCGGCGCACAGCTGGCCGTCGCCGGGGCCGGAGCCGGGGAAGCCCTTGGGACCCTCGACGCTCTGCGGCTCGTACTGGATGTCGCCGCAGTTCGTCACGGAGCCGTTCTGGCAGAGCTTCTGCCGGCTGACGGGGAGGTCGGTGTAGCCGTGGCCGCTGGCGCCGCCGGTGGAGAGTACGAACGCGCCGGCCGTGGCCATGCCGAGCACGGCCGCGGACAACGCTGACAACCTGGTCCTGGTACGCATGCTGCCGCTCCTGGGGAACGTCGTGGGGGGAAGGTTCACTGAGCCGGGCTGTGCGGGGACGGTGCGATAGGTCCAGACCAAGTACCAGATTATTGCCGGGAGTTGAACATGTCCATACCGTGCGGCGGCGCGCGTCAGGCCGGTTCCCGGCGGGCCGAGCAGAACGCCACCGTGAGGTCCCGGACCAGCGCCTTGCGCTCGTAGTCGTCCAGCTCGACCAGCCCGCGCGTGGTGAGCCGGGTGACCGTGTCCTCGACCGAGTCCACCACCGAACTGAGCATGGTGGCCCGCTGCCGGTCGTCCAGCGCGGCGATCCGGCGCCGCTGCATGGCGGCGGCGACCTCGGGCGCGTACTCCACCCGGACCGGCTGCACGGAGAACACCTCAAGGCCGACCGGCGCCACGTCCGCCGCCACCAGCCGGGTCAGCGCGTCCCCGGCCGCGTCGGCCCCGCTGCGCGCCCCGCCGGGCAGCTCCACCGGGACCCGTGCGAGCGCCGACTCCACGCATTCGCGCAGGTAGGTCTCGTGCTCCTCGATGCCGAGCAGTGCCCGCGCGGTGTCCCGCACCCGCCACACCACCAGGACCACCACCCGCAGCGCCACCCCGTTCGCGTCGGCCGCGGGCACCGCGCCGCTGCGCCAGTGCCGCAGCCGCACATCGGCGCGGCGCCGCCGCAGCAGCGGGTTGATCCACAGCAGCCCGGTGCGCCGTACGGTCCCCCGGTAGCGGCCGAACAGCCCCAGCACGAAGGCCCGCCCGGTGCGCCCGCGCGCCAGCCCGCCGAAGCCGGACAGCCCCAGCGTCCCGGCACCCGCGTACGCCGCCCACTGCGCGGCACCGAGCCCCGCGCCGGGGTGCGCGCCGAGCACCTCCCCGGGCAGCACCCCCGCCCACCAGGTGGTCGCCAGGCAGCCGGCGATCCCGCCGAGCCCGGCCAGCACCCCGGCGGCGCCGGGCAGCACCCGCGCCGGGCGCTCCTGTAGGCCGGGGTCGGGCCGCAGCTCCGGGCGTCTGCGGACCGGCGCCGGACGGCCGAGCCGGGGCTGCTCGCCGGTGCCCTGCCGGCGGTTCACCACGGCGGGCCGCCGCGCCTCGGACGCGGGGGCCGGCTCGTCACGGAAGAGCAGATGGACGGGGATCTCGGTCGTGGCCTCGTTGTGGATCAGCCGGGCGGGCCGGACGGCCGTCCCCGCGCCGCCCGGCGGGCTCTCCGGGCGTTCCTCGGACTCATGGGACTCATGGATGGGGGGTGTCGTCGTGCTCATGGGTGCCTCCAGCCTCCGCGCCAGATGCGTCATGACAAGGGATGCCGGGCCGCGCGCGGACGCGGGGCCCGGGGGTGACCGGGCGCCTCAGCCGAACAGGCGGCGCCAGGTATCGGGGCCCGGGTAGCCGTCCGCCGCGCTGCCGCGCCAGCCCCGGGCGCGCTGGAAGGCTTCCACGGCCCGCCGGTCCGCTTCGCTCCAGCGCGGTCCCGGCCCGGTGGCGTAGAAGCTGCCGAATCCCTTCTTCACCAGCTGCCGCCCGAGCTGGGTGACGTGGGGGTTGTCGGCGCCCGCCCGGAAGTACCGCTTGCCGGGGAAGGCCGGGACGCCGCCGGGGCCCGCCGAACCGGACGTGATGTCCTTGCCCTTGCCGGTGACCAGCAGCTCCCAGGTGCGCGGGCCGGGCAGCCCGTCGGCCGCCGCCCCGGTCCAGCCCTGGGCCTGCTGGAACGCCTGGGTGGCGCGCCGGTCGGCCTCACCCCAGACCGGGCCGGGTCCCGTCGAGTAGTACGAGCCGCCGCCCCGGGCGACCAGCATCTCGCCGAGCTGGGTGACGTACGTGTTGTTCGCGCCGGGCCCGAAGCGACTGGCGCCTGGGAAGGGCACGGCGGTGACCGCCGGCTCGGCGCCCGCCGACCCCGCGGTCACGCCCTTGTAGCGGTAGGGGACGTACTTGGCGGCGTTGTTCCAGTAGGCGTAGGGCGTGCTCTGGCGGCGGGTGTGCGGGGGCGTCTGCTCGTACCCCGTGTAGGCGGTGCGGGTGTAGTCGGTCCAGCCGCCGAAGAGCACGACGTGCGAGCCGTTCTGCGGGTCGGCCGCGTTGTGGAAGAGCAGCATGTCGCCGGGTTGCAGCTCCTCCTTGGTGATCTTCACGCCGAACTGGGCCAGGCTGCCCGTCCACTCGTTGGAGAGCAGGCCCCAGGCCATGGAGAGATAGCCCGAGCAGTCCTGGCGGTAGCCGTCGGACCAGAAGGCGGTGGTGCTGTAGGGCACCTGGGCGCCGACCCAGAGCTTGGCCCGGTTGATGATCGCGGTACGGGTGGTGGCGGGGGTCCTGGCCTGCGGCCGGGCGGGCGTGTTGCCCGGCCCGTGCAGCGGCGCGGCGCTGCCCTGGGGGGTGGCGGGGCCCCCGTCCGCCCCGGGGGCGCCGGGGCGGGCCGCGAGCTGGGGGGTCTGGAGGGTCTGGGGGATCTGGGAGGTGGTGTGCCGGGGCGGCTGAGCGGTGAGCGCCGCGGCCGCGGGGACGGCACCGAGGACGGCGGACGCGGCGGCGGCCATGACCACGGCGCCCCGGGCGGCCGGGCGGCCACCTGGGCGGGCGGACGGCGGCCGGGAGGCGAGCCGGCGCCACCGGACGCAGCCGAGGCAGTCGCAGTCGCTCACCGGATCGATCTCCTCGAACACCGGAGCGGTCATGCGATCTGCCTCACATGGAGGGTGGATATGTCCGTGTGTGTGCACGTCGATCAGTCTCACAACTGTCCGCGTGACGCGCATGTTGACGGTCCGAATGGTGCACACGTCCCGCCGGGACGGCCCAGGGGCGACTCCCGGGCGATCGGTGGCGGTTCGGAGCACCCCGGCTGGTCCTGTAGAGTTTTCCCGTCAGCAGGCGCCGCTAGCTCAGTTGGTTAGAGCAGCTGACTCTTAATCAGCGGGTCCGGGGTTCGAGTCCCTGGCGGCGCACAGACAACGAGCAGGCCTCCCGTGCGAACGGGGGGCCTGCTTGCGTCTCCCGTCACCGCAATGATCGGTTTTGACCGGTGAACAACGGACTGACGAAACACGCGCCGACCCGCGTGTCGGGGGATGACTCATGATGTCGACGCCGCCGGGCGCCCGGCAGAGCCACGCACAGCACGGACAGGACCGACAACACCAACAGCCGGATGATCCGTCCCGGACCACACGGCTCAGAACCGTCGCGCACCGCACCGGACGGCTCGACCGGCCCGGAAAGGCCCTGCCGAGCCACGACTACGAGCACTACGGCAGGCTGCCCGCGCTGGACACCGCCATGCTGGTCTCGATCGGCCTGATCGAGTTCTTCCGCTGCGTGAACGTGCTGTCCGACGCGCACGCCACCCTCGTACCCGGGTGGCCTTCCTGACCTCCTTCGTGCCAGGCAAGGAGCCGCCGGAGATGGTCACGCGGACCCTTGCGGCGGCCGTGGGGCCGCGGCACCGGGGCCCGCTGCACGTCTGGCTGCTGGACGAGGGCGACGACCCGGCCGTGAAGGAGGTCTGCGCCCGGCTGGGCGTCCGCCACTTCAGCCGTAAGGGCGTGGCGAGGTGGAACCAGCCCTCGGGCCCGCACCGCGCGCGGACCGAGCACGGCAACCACGACACGTTCGTCACCAAGGCCGCCGAGTCGCAGCAGAGCCTCTTCCACACGCTGATCCAGTGCGCCGGGAACCGCTACGGCGCCCCGATGTTCGTCGGCGCCTCCAACGCGGTGCGGATCAGCGCGCTGCGGCAGATCGGCGGGCTGTACGACTCGATCACCGAGGACATGGCGAGATGTGGAAGCCAACGCCCATGAATGCCAGGGGTGTTCAGCCTCCGGTGCCGGTGAGGTACGCGGAGACGACCACGTTGGCCGTGTAGCTGCGGCTCACGCGGTCGTAGGTGCCGCCGCAGGTGATCAGGCGGAGTTCGGCGCGGCCGGGGTGACGGGTGCCGTAGGCGCGTCCGGCGTCGAAGCGGTCGGTGGGCAGCACCTCGACGTCGTCGATGACGAACCGGGCCACCTTGCCGTCGGCGCGGACCACCCGGACGGAGTCACCGGGTTCGAGGGTGCTGAGCCGGTAGAAGACGGCGGGCCGGGTCTCGGTGTCGACATGGCCGACGAGCAGCGCGGTGCCCGCCGCGCCGGGCGTGGTCCCGGCGCCGTACCAGCCGACCACCCCCGCCTGGTCGAAGGGCGGCGGGTCGATGCCGCCCCGGCTGTCCAGCCCGCGTGCCACCACCGGTGCCTGGACGGCGAGTTGGGGGATGTCGACGCGCTGCGGGGCGGAGTCGGGCAGCGGGGTCGCCGGGGCGGGCAGGGGGATGCCGCCGAGTCCGGCCACATCGCCGTGCGCGGTACCGGCCGGGTTCTCCGGCAGCCCGGTCACGTCCCGCCCCCAGAGCCAGAGTCCGAGCAGCAGCACGGCCCAGGCCACGGCCGTGACCGCCCGGCCGCCGGCGGTGGTGTGCCCTCGCTCCTCGGACATCCGGTCGCCCGCTCAGCCGTCGTTCCGGCTCCGACGACCGCGCAGCGCCCCCACCGTGACCGCGGTGCAGCCGGCGAGGGCCAGCCCGGTCAGGGCCTGGGCTGCACCGGGACCGGAGCCGGTGGGGGCGACGGTGGCGAACAGCGTGCTGGTGTCCGCGCCGACGCTGCCACCGGCCGCCGTGCCGCCGCCGCCCGCGTGGACCGGCGCGACCGGGGAGGGTCCGGTGTCCGGCTCGTCGCCGGAGCCGGAGCCGGAGCCGGGGCGCACACCGGCCCCGGGCTCGTCGACGCTGATCCGGCCGGTGAACGAGTGGTCGGCGCAGGTGATCCGCACGTCGTAGGCGCCCGCCTTGAGGGAGGTGCGGACGCGGGTCTGGCCGGAGAGGTCGCCCTGTCCGCCGGTCAGCCGGGCGTCCGAGACGAAGGCGCTCGACGCCGCCGTACCCTGCGACGCCGTGCAGCCGCGCACCCGCAGCGACACGTCGGTACCGGGGACGGGGACGGCCGGGGCCACGGTGAGCCCGCCGGTTCCGTGCGAGCCGCCGCCGTCCGCCGCGTGGGCGACAGCCGGGGTGAACGCGGCGGCGGCGAGCATTCCAATGCATAGAGTGAGGCGAAGTGAGCCCATCGTGAACCTCCAGATACTGGGAGGTTCCCCCGCCCGGTGCGCCTTCGCATCCGGACGGGGTCTCCGATTGCTCCGTACGGGTGGGACCCGGTTTGAGGGTGCCGCGAAACACCCAGCTCAGACGAGGTCCACCAGGTCCGCGATGGAGTCGACGACCTGGGACGGACGGAACGGGTAGCGGTCGATCTCGTCCACCTCCGTGACCCCGGTGAGCACCAGGAAGGTACGCATCCCGGCCTCCAGTCCCGCGAGCACGTCGGTGTCCATGCGGTCGCCGATCATGGCGGAGGTCTCCGAGTGGGCGCCGAGCACATTGAGCCCGGCGCGCATCATCAGCGGGTTGGGCTTGCCGACGAAGTACGGCTTCTTCCTGGTCGCCGCGGTGATCAGGGCGGCGACCGATCCGGTGGCGGGCAGGGCGCCCTCGGTGGAGGGGCCGACGTTGTCCGGGTTGGTGGCGATGAACCGGGCGCCGTCGTTGATCAGCCGGACCGCCTTGGTCATGGCCTCGAAGGAGTACGTCCGGGTCTCGCCTAACGCCAATCGAACATACTTCGGAACTAACCTGCCTCGGACCAGCAGGAAGAGGCACGAGCAAGACATGGCGATACTAGTCGGCGGATACGCACGCATCAGCGACGTAGGAGAACTCGGAGACGGTCGCGACGGCGAAGAAGGCGTCACCCGCCAGAAGGAGGACGTACACGATCTCGTGAGGGTTCGGACTCTCACGCTGCACCGCATGTACGTCGACAACGACCTCTCGGCCTACAAGCGCCGAGTCGTCCGCCCGGACTTCCGGGAACTGGTCGATGATCTTGAGGCCAAGATCATCTCTGGCGTTGCCGCTTACAACATCGACCGCGTGACGCGCCAGCCGCGAGAGCTGGAGAAGCTGATCGACATCTACGAGGACGCTCGGCGCCCCATGGTGTTCGCGACGACTGCGGGCGACTACGACCTCTCGACCCCGGACGGCCGGTTCAATGCCCGGCTGTACGTGATGATCGCGAACAAGTTCTCGGCGGACGCCGCCCGCCGTGTCGCGCGGCAGAAGAAGGCCGACGCGATGCAGGGCAAGCTCCACAAGGGCGTGGCCCCGTTCGGCTGGGATGATGACGGAAGCGCCAACCCGATTGAGGCCGCGCTGATCGTCAAGGCCCACCAGGACATCTTGAACGGGAAGCTCCTCGGCGAGGTGCACGCCGAGTGGGTAGCGCTCAATGTGCGCAGCCGTCAAACGCCGCTCGGCCGGAACATCAGCTATACGTCCGTGGGCTACATCGTCACGAACCCTCGGCTGTGCGGGTATCGGGTGTACGTGCCGCAGGCAGAGCGCGAGAAGCGCGGGAAGATCGACCTCAGCGAGTTCCTCTTGGAGCGCTCGGACGGCTCACCGGTTGTCGGGGAGTGGGAACCCATCTGTACGCCCGAGCAGTGGCGTGCGGTCGTGGACGTGCTGAAAGCGCGGAAGCAGAGCGGACGCGGCCGGAAGAAGGGCACGACAGTCACGAAGCGTTTGCTGACCCGGCTGGCGCGGTGCGGCGAATGCGCGGGCGGCCTGCTGTCGATGATGTACACGCGGGGCACGACGAGCTACGAGCGGCATGGGTACTTCTACGCGTGCCTGAAGGCTGCCGGCGGATGCGGAGGCGTCTCGCGGTCCGGCCCGCCGGTCGAGGCGCTGGTCGAGGCCGCGTTCCTGGAGCGGATGAGGCGGATTGCCGGGAACAAGCGGGCCGGGCAGCCTGAAATCAATCCGGCGTTGGTTGCGGCGCGCGCGCGGCTCGACCAGGTGCTCGCGGAGATCGCGGAGGCACGTCAGCTCCGAGAGGCGGGCGAGTTCCCCCTCCGCGAGTTCGTCCGCGAGATCAAGCGCCTCGACGAGCTGAAGGACACTTTGGAGTCCGAGGTGTCGTCGCTGAACGCGGCCGGTAGCGAGACCGGCACCACGGCTGCCGAGCGGATCGTCCGCGAGTGGGAGTCGTACACGGTCGCGATGAAGCGGGCGGCCTTCGACAGGTTCATTGAGGCTGTGGTGATCCAGAAGCAAGCGCGGGGCGGAAACCATGCCTTCCGCCCGGACCTGATCGACGTGGTGTGGAAGTAGGAGGGCTTAGTCGCCGGGTGTGAGTCCGAAGCGGGCGCACACCCAGGCGATGTCCTCTGGGGTCGGGGCCGGGGCTTTCGCGAGCATGGCTTCGACCCACTCTTCCGTGGTCATGATTCAGTCTCCGGTACTAGGTTAAAACTAGGCCGCGAGGCGCGCGGCGCATTCCTCATAGGTGCGGCGGGACTGCTTGGTGAGGTGCCACATGCCGTAGTCGCACTCGTAGACGCGGTTCTCGCGGTGGATCGGGTGGGCCCCTTCCCATCGCTGAGCCTGCCGGTCACGCTTCGCCTGGGCTCGCCCGAGGGCCTTCTCGGCGGCTCGCTGGTCGAGGAAGCCTCGCTTGACGCCGCACTCGCACGGGCGGAAGTCGACGGTCTTCAAGGGTCTAGCTCCGTTCGATGAGGCCGCGTCGTCGCGCCATGCGCATGTACGTGAGGACGCTCGTCCGGGTAAGGCCGAGTCGCTCGGCGAGGTGGCGGCCGGGGTTGATCACGCCGTCGATCTCAGCCTTGATGAAGTGGCTGGCGAGGCGGACGAGGAAGACGTTGGGAACCGGAGTGGTGTGAGGTCCGCGAAGCTCATGCAGTTCAGCAATGTCGGCGTCGGACAGGTTGGGCTCGATGAGGCCGTACATGTGGGTGCCTTTCTAGGTGCTGCGGAACTTGCCGCAGGGGCAGGTTGGTATCTGGCAGGCGCCTCGGGCGGCGCTGGCGGCGGAGTGCGTGAAGGGGGCGTGGCCGCATTCGGGGTGGAAGCAATAGCCCTTCCATCCCTTTTTGCCGTCCACGTTGGCGAGCATGACGCCGGGGCTGTAGAGCTTGACGATCTTTCCGGTGCCGCCGAAGGCCATCTTGGAGGCGAAGGTCTTCATCTCGGCTTCACTGCCGAAGGGGCCGAAGTTGAGGCCGCGGTGCCCGTCTTTCCAGGTGTGGACGAGGGCGAACAGGTCGCGCATCTGGAGGAGTTCGGCGGCTGTTTTGTAGATCGCTTTGGCGAGCTGGTCGGCGCTCTCGAAGGTGGGGTCCTCCAAGAGCGCCACCACTGCCGCGACCTCTTCCTTGCGGGGAGTGATTCGCATGGAACTAACTTAACATGTGGGTACTAGGTTCACACGAGGAGCGGGATGAGCTGCCTCACGCGGTCATGGAGCTGGGCCACGGAGCCGTCGTTGAGGATCACATCGTCGAATAGGTAGCCCCGAAGCGCCGTCTCGCTGACGTGCTGGGCCTCGGAGATCGGGGCTTGTCCGGGGCGCCGGATCGCGACGACCAATCCCCCGCGCTCCCGGATCGCGTCGGCTTCGTTGGGGAAGCGCACATCGGTGATGACGGCCGGGCCCCAGGTCTCGAAGTCTCGGAAGAGGGCGCCGACCCAGACGTTCTCGCCGAGGACTCCCCGGCCGCCCTCGGTGCCCAGGCGCTGGAGGTACTTGCGCACCTCCGGGTACATCTCCCTCACGGCGTCCCAGCCGTAGTGATCGACCTCGTACCGCAGGGAGGTGAACCCGCGCGAGTAGGAGGGCTCGTCGAGGACGGGGTTCATCGCGAGCAGGATGGCCCGCACATTGTCGGCGAAGGCGCGGCGGGTCCAGCCCGAGTCGAGGAGAGCCTGAGCGGCGGTGTCCTTGCCGGACCTGGCAATGCCGGCGAATCCGATCAGGGACGCGGTCACTTCATTCCTCCGAAGGCGGGCCGGACCGTTCCGGCCAGTTGCAGGGCCGGGGATCGCGGGGCGGAGCTGGGTGCCGGCGGCTCCACCCGCACCTTCACCTGAACGGCCACCAGTTCGCACCACAGGAACGCGCGGACCTCCCACTCGGCGCCGTTATCGGTGCTGGCCTTGTAGTCCACGAGCGCCACGGCGCGGTAGGAGTAACCGTCGGCGCGGGCCACCGCGCGGGCCACATCCTTCATCAGGCCGCAGTCGCCCAACTCTTCACGGGCTCCCTCTTCCTCGCCCCACACTCCGACGACTTCCCTCCACGCTCCATCGAGCATGAGCACGTCGCCGGGCCGGAGGTCTTCGGCTCTGAGCTGCTCAGTCGTCCACGTGGATCGCTGCGGCGCCTGTTCGGTTGAGTTCATCTTGATCTTTTCCTTGCAGTCGGTTGTGGTCATCGTCGGACGTTGCGGCGGGGCTGGTTACGGATCGCGAGGTGAGGTGCGCGGTCACCGGCCGGGGCGACGATCAGGTCCCGCGCCGTGTAGCCGTGCCGCTCCCGGTCGAGCGAGTCCGGCTCGTACAACTCGGCGTCGACCGGGAGTGCGCCGCTGCGACGAAGGCCGTCGAACCAGTCGAGGGCCTCGTGCTTGCCCTCGAAGGCCGGCAGGTGGATGCGGTAGCCCTTGTCGGGCATGGTGTTCTCCTCATGGTTGGTGTTCAGCCTTCGCGGCTTTCGACGAGGCGGTACAGGCCGGGGGCGGCGACCCGCCCTTCGCACACGTCGCAGTCGCAGTCGTGCAGGCAGATGCCACACGTGGTCTCGTCGCAGAAGGGGTCCGGCCCGTGCCATTGGTGCGACGGGTCGGGGTCCGGGCAACCCCACGTCTCGCAGCCTCGATCCTTCGTCCACATCGGGTAGACAACATGTTCGCGGCAGTGGAGAGGCCCATGAACGAGCTGGTGGCCGGGGCAGGCGAAGCGAGACTGGTCGGCCGTGTCCTCGCCAGTGAAGGCCGCTCTGCACTTGGTGCACTGGAGACGCCCTTCCGGTCGCCTTCGCAGGCGATGTCTCACGAGGTGGCCGCAGCGGGCTCGGCTTCGTCGATCTCGGACTCGAACGCCTCGTCGTCGTCCATGAACACGAGCCGCATCCGAAGACCAGCATGCCGGGCCTGGAGCTTGCGGAGTGCCTCGTCGACACCCGCATACTCCTTGCGGAGCTTCCCAGCGCGACTCTCGCGCTCGCTACGGAGGAGCGCCGTGGCCTTTTCGTGTACGAGGGCGGCGTTCTCCTGGTGCAGCTTGACGAGGGCCCAGATCAGCTCGCGCGTCTTGTCGCGGACACCTCGCGGGGCCGCCTCGTCACCTATGCCGGGCACGTCACGGCGGACCGAGAAGTCGCGCATCGTCTCGCGCTTGACGACAACGTTGGTTCCTTCAGCGAGGGGCGAGCCCCAGACGGCCAAGTCGCCCTCGCAGGCCGCGTGGTTCGAGCGCCCGTAGCCGATGTAGAGGCCGGTCGGCAGGAACTCCCAGTCGTGCTCCCAGGGGCTCTCGTTGCCCCACTCAATGACACGCTCGTCGAAGACGGGGGCGATGCGCACTGTCCCGCGGATTCGTGGTCCGCTCACCGCGTAGGCGGTGATCCAGGGGCGAGCCGGGGCATCCCACGGCTTGTCGTTGGGTTCGACGGTGAACTGATCGAAGGAGACGATCCCGAAGGGCAGGCCGACCTCTACGTGCCGGGCGTACTTGCTGTCACTCATGATGATCTCGATCTCTGCGTGTGGAGGGTCAGTTGGTGTAGCAGGCGGAGATGTCGACGCCTTCGTGCTTGGCGTGCCGGATGCAGTTCTCGGCGCACTCGACGAAGAAGGCGAGAGCCTTCTCGGCGGCCTGGGTCACGCTGCCGGCCATGTCGAAGCGTGCGTTCTGCATGCCGAGCAGCTCGTCACCGAACAGCAGGTAGAGGTTGCCGCCGCTCCAGTAGATGCGGCCTCCCCCGGCCCAGTTGTTCGAGTTCATCTCGTGGAGGACGGCATCGCCGGTCATTCCCCGCACGATGCGGACTCGGACCGTGGCGCCGTCCGAGAGGGTCACGCGGTCGGTGTACGGCTTCATGACGCCTGGTCCTCCTTCGAACGCGAGGAGACGAAGTGGCGGAGAGCCTCGCGGGCCTCTTTTCGCGCCCAGGTGGCGCCGTAGTACCCGGAGCAGGATTCGACCTCTTCCCAGGTCTCCATGGATGCGCTCTCGTCGCTGTCGCGTGTCCAGTCGACGCGCTCCTCGATGACCCAGGCCCAGGTGTCGCCCTCGGCCCAGGCTTCGTACTCCTCCATCTCGGCTTCGATGTAGCCCTCGGAGAGGAGCCCGGCGTCGAGCGCGATCATCTCCTCGCCGGTCATGTACCAGAGGGAGCGGGCACCCTTGGCTGGCGCGGACTCCAGGACGAGGCCACCGTGGAAGATGGAGACGTAGCGGGTGAAGATGTCCACGCCCGCCCAGCGGTTCCAGCAGACGCGGTGCCAGGCTTCGGCGAGCGGGCCGCCGTCGCGGTCGACCGGTATGTACTGGCCGAGGTGGGTGTCGATGGTGATCACGTGGACCCGGGTGTCGCGGTCGTGGCGGGGGTTGGGTGCGTGGTCGTCGTGGACCAGGCGGACGCGGTAGCGGCCGTCGTCGGTGGTGTCGAGCACGTTCGTCATGTGGGTCTCTTTCGCGGTGTAGGTGATCGGTCAGCCGAGGAGCGCGGAGCGGGCGTCCGTGTCCCAGGCCGGGATGGCGAGGCCGAGTTCGAGGTACCGGGCGGCGCGCTTCTTGGCGCGGCTGGCTCCGGAGACTTCGCAGCCCTTGTGGCGGCGGGGCGGTGCCGGGTTCTTTCCGGTGCGCTCCCGCATGTGGCTGGGGTAGGGCTCGATGTCGATGCCGCACAACAGGCAGTGCAGGGCCCAGCGGTGTTCGCTGCCGGGGTAGCCCTCGTGCACTCCGACGCAACGGGTTCTGGTGCAGCCCTCCGGTTCGTCGACCGGTACGGCTCGCGTGGTGTAGCCGAGTTCGAGCGCACGGAGCCAGGCGGCGGCGAAGGAGTCGCGGTTGCGCTTGGTGTCGGGCAGGAACGTGGAGCGGGAAGGCGCGGTAGGCATGTGTGGCCTTTCGGGAGGCCGCCCCGGCGTCGCGGCCGGGGCGGCAGGAGCCGGGTCAGCGGGGTGTGACGGTCGCGAGAAACCCGTCCAGGTCTCGGCGGATGCCGTCCCATGCGGCGAGGGCGACCTCGGCGGCCATGAGTCGCAGGCGGGCGCATCGCCGAGCGCGATGTCCCCGAGCCTCGTTCAGGAGGAGCCGATCTGCGGTGACCTTCGCCTGGAGGGCGGCGGTCGTCTCCTCCTCTGGGACTCCGGTGATCCGCTGCACGGCGAGGGCGGCGAGGATGTCGGGAAGGCCGCCACGAAGCGCCATGTCAGCCTCGTGCTGAGACGTGTGGCCTTCGGCCACGTATCGGTCGAAGACGGCCTTCGCGGCGGCTTCGGCGTGCTTGCTATTGGGTCGGGGCATGGCGGTTTCCTTGATCGGTGTCTGGTTCAGGAAGAGGTGCGATAGCCGTCACGGCACAGGACGTACGAGGTGTCGCCGACATGGGCCCAGCAGTCCTTGTGGCCGTCGATGTCGCCCCAGTCCTGACGGCCCTGGTCCTGCATCCGCTCGTCGAAGGTGCGGGTGTCACGGGCGACCGGGGCGGGCTGGTCGGCCTGCGACTGGGTGCCGGCGGCCTGGGCTCCGAGCGCGATGATCGCGCCGACGAAGCCTGCGGCAAGGAGGTGGCCGAACTTCATTTCCCGGCCTCCTTGAGCGCGTCGAGGATTTCGTCAACAGCCGCGTACTCGGACGTACTGACCCAGCGCCATTCGGCCTCGGGGAGCATCTCGACAGGGAGGGAGAGGACAAGGCTCTCGGCGGTCCGGGCCAGGTTGATGAGCGTGTACCACTCCTGCGAGGCAGGGTCGTAGTCGTTACGCCACTCCTCGACTTCACGGCACGTTTTGAGCACCTCGGCTACGAGGTTCTTGATCCTGTCGAGCTGCATAGAGTCCGGGTGGGTGATGGACGGCATCATGTTGGGGCTCTCTCGTATCTGTGGGGGTCAGGCCGCGTAGAAGACGTGGATGCCGCCGAATGTGTCCTCGGAGGTGAATCCACCGGTGAAAAGTTCTTGCGAGGCGCGTTCCCAGTCGATGTCGTAGAACGGCCACTGGGTCAGCCGGGATTTCTCCTCCTCGGAGGAGGTGTCCTCGAACCACTCGCGGGCGAAATCGGCCTCGCTGTCATGGAATCCGCAGTAGTCGGCGCGGAACTTCTCGACCCATTCGGCGCGCTCGTCGGGCTGTGCATAGAGCTGGAACCAGGCGGCGAAGGCGCTCGACTCGTCGTCGGTCAGCTCGGCCAGAGCCCTGGCTATCTCGGCGGCCTGGCACGGCGAGCACTCTCCGTCGAGGGCGCCGCTAAAGCCGTCGTGGTCCATGACCCACAGCTCCTCGTGGGAGGTGGGGCGGCCGTGGAGGTCCTCCGGGGTCACGTCGTCCGCGGTGTCGCCGTCGTACCAGTCGCCGACCAGGCGACCGTCGTTGTAACAGGCCAGGCAGCCGATCCAGACTCGGGGCATGAGTTGAGTAGGGGCGTACATGTGCGCTCGATTCAGGGCGAGTTGGAAGGTCAAGCGTTCAGTGCGGCGTCGTACGCCTCGTCCGCGTAGCGGGTGAGGATGGAGCAGGTGACCTCGGGAGCGGTGTAGGCGTCGGCGAGGCGGGCCAGGGTCGCGCCGTAGCGGCCCATGAAGCCGATGGCTTCCCAGACGGGCAAGCGAGCGGCTATTGCCATGTCGGCTCGGATGCGGGCCTTCTCGCCCTCGTAGGTTGCGCCCACAACTTCCTGCGAGCGGCTGTCGTAGAAGTCGCCCTTTTCTATGCGCCGGGCAATCTCGTATCGGTACGCGTCGATCGCGTATGCTTGCGGGTCGGTGAAGCCTTCGTCGGTCGTGTAGGTGTGGTTCCAGCCCCCGATCTCGGAGCCGTCTTTTCCACGGCGGACCACGGTGATGGTCGGACCGTTCAAGGTGATCTGAGTGTGGTATCCGGGCGCCGTAACGGTGTTGATGCGTACGGATTCCTGCACTGCGGACATGGGTCCTCGCATTCGCTCGGTGCATATGGCCGACACGCTGGCTGGCTTCGTCAGGGGGGAGGAACCGCCTCCCGCCGACCCCCTTTCGGGGGTTTCGCCTTTGCGCTCGTATTGCTGGTCAGATCCGCTTCTTGGACGCGGTGAACTCCATAACGGTGGTGAACTGGGCTGTGAACAATGCGATTTGGAAGTCGCCTATGGGCAGCACCATTCCGAGGTGCGCCTTCACGCGCCGGAGGAGGCCGCTCATGTCCTTTGCGTCGATGCGTGGGGCGCATCCGATACAAGCGCGCCACTTTCCGTCGTCGGGCATGAGTGCCACGTCACCCGAGTCGTTGCCGAGGCCGATCAGAGGTCGGTCGTCGGCGAGGATGTAGAGCCAGCGGGCGGCGCCCTTGAGGTTGCAGAAATCGCAGTCGTGCGTGTTCAAGTTGGCTTCCTAGTACGGGAGTTGCGTGCGGGGCGCCGGATCATGGCGTGGCTGGTCGCGTAGTCCTTGCCTCGGCCTCGGTTGCTGGTGAAGCCGAAGCGGCGGTAGAAGGTCCGCAGGCGGGGGACGCTGCCCCCGAAGTCCGCAGCCGGGGTGAGTGCCATCGGCACGCCATGCCGGTCGGCCTCGGCGGTCAGGGCCCGCATGATCGCGGTACCCGTCCCCTGGTCACGGCGGACTCGGGTGACGACCAGGAGGTCAAGGGCGAGGTAGCCCGAGCTGTTGTCGTACGAGATGTGGATCTTCGCCGCGTGGTCTTCGAGGGCTCGGCGGAGACCATCGACCCACGGGGGCTCGGTGCCGGCGGGCATGGATCTCCCCTGCCGGTCAGGCGAAGGCGAGCTGGCCCGCGATCGGGGCGTTCAGGTGCTCGTTCGCAATGGTGGTGAAGTAGGTGTCGCGGGCCTTGCGGTAGATGTCTTCGACCTTCTGCCAGTCGATGCCGCAGTCCGGCTCGTGACCGAAGAGTTCGCTCAGTTCCTCGTAGCAGGAGTCAGCGATCTCGGCGGACTGGATCTCGGTGTCGTCCTCGTACTCGCGCTGGGCTCGCTCCATGGCCTCGTTCACGTTCGACTGCCAGCGCTCCCACTCACGCTCGGAGTAGTCCGAGTCGTCGAGCACGGCGTAGCCCTCCAGGGCGGAGAGGATCGAGCACGCCTCGCGCCAGGCCGCGGTGAACTTCGGGCGGTACTTGATCGGGGTGAGGGCAGGGAGCCCGTACCGCTCGGTGTCCCATTCCCAGTCGCTCTTACAGGAGGCGCACAGGAAGCGGCGGCGGCCGTGCTTCTTCCGACTGACGGCCCAGTCGGCGATGCTGTCGCACTTCCGGCAGAGCATCACGTCGTCGGCGTAGACCTGCACGAAGACCTGGGAGCAACTCCCCCAGCCCCAGTGGCGTATGCCTGCGTTGACCACGTGTTCGTCCGAGATCTCGGTATCCGTACGACCGGTGTCGGCGGCGGAGCGGAGCAGGTCGAGGGCCACGTGGAAGTTGGACTCGGCCATGAGGTCGTCGGCGTTGTCGGCGCAGCCGATGACGGGTGCGTGGGTTCGGTACAGGCGGTCGTCCGACGTGCCGAAGTTGGTGGGGCGCTCCAGCAGTCTCCCGGCGTACTCGCTCATGGTGTCGTCGTCGCACTCGTAGCTGATCATCTGTCCTCGCGTTTCGAGCGGGGCGCCCCTCCCTGTCTCCCTGTGTCGGGAAGGGGCGCCTTGGAACTACCTTAAAATGCAGGGCTCAGAGAGCGACGAGCGCGACGTTCTCGCGCTCGGTGGGCTGGGCCTCAAGCTCTGCGATCCGCTGACGCGCCTTGTCGTACGCGAAGGACACATCCTGGAGTCGACGGCCGAGGTTGTACGAGATCGTCAGCAGGTCGAACCCCTGGACCTCGCGCTTCGCGAGGTTGACCGGACGGACCGGCTTGGGCGCTTCAAGCTGGGCGATCTGCTCGGGAACGATGAAGACGAAGCCGCCGCAGTAGGTGCAGCGCTGTTCGGCGTCGCTGGCGTCGGCCTCCCGCTCGTAGAAGCTGAAGTCCACGCACTGACAGCACCGGAAGTCGCCCTCGGCCCTCTTGAGGCCGACCCGCTTGCCGTACTGGCGGTCGGTGGCAGTGAAGACGTACTCAGTCATGTGACCTTGCCTCCCGGAATTGGAACTACCTTAACAGTGGCTCCGAAGAGACGCCAGACCGGTTGACCTGGCGACATAGCTCACCCATGCCGGCGGCACGGGGAGCTGGCGACCCCTCCTGCTTTCGAGGCACGGACCCGGCCGAAGCCGTTCCGGGAGGGGCCTTGCTGATGGGGGTGGGTGTCGATCTCTCTGGATACTCGGCGGCGGGATTACTCCGACCACCGGGACTCACCGTTCGCATCACCCGCCGTTCGGCCGCTTCCGGCCGTTCGGCCCGTCCGGACCGGCTTTCGCCGGACCATTCGGATGAACGGTGAGCCCTGGTCAACATGGTTGGCCGCGCGGCTTGCCTAGCGTCGCCCCTGCCGGGCATCCGGCAGGCACTTCCCACCACGCCTACCCCCCATAGGGGGTGGTTCGCGGCTTCACCAGGACCGCGCAGAGCGAGTATCGGACGAAGGTCCGGCGCTAAGCACGTTGGCTGTACCCCAGGGGTTCGATGTCGTCTCGGCTGCGCTTGCCCTCGACGGTGGGATGCCCCACCTCTTGCGTACGCGGCTTCAAGCCCGTCTGTGCCCTGCGTACCTGAGAGGGGTTGTCCTGCTCAGGCGACATGCTGTGTTCGTGAGGCGGACCCTGGGGCCTGCCGTCTGGTACTAGCTTAACACGCTCTCGGTTCGGTCAGCGCCGCGATCTCTTTTCGCGACCCCAGGACCAAGGTCCGAGGTGAGCGGCTTGGCCTTGCGGCCCGTTCGCTCGGTGTTGGTACTACCTTAACACACTGTCTGGCGTGTTCCGCAATTCCCTTGCGAGTGCTGCGGCCCTGCCGTCCTGCGTGCCCCGCTTCGTTCGCCCCGTTGCCGTGGCGTTCGCTGCGGTGTGGTCACACCTTAACACCTTCGCCCGTGGACGGCGCAACCCCGGATCTTCAGCCCTGGAGTCCTTAGCCACTGCGCGCGCGTACACGTGAGCGCAGGCGCACCGAAGCACGCGAAAGCGGACAGACGCGGGTGAGTGCACAGCGATGCGGGCGTGACGGGATGGGTGGGGATATGACCCCTTCGCGCGCGTCGAAAGAGCCGCCACGTCTTAGCAGCTCGGATTCTGCCACGGTTTCAAGGTCGACGAGGGCGCCCGCGTCACTCGTCGTTGCCGCAGATATGCGCAGGTCAGCACTGATCCGACCATTCTGTGGGGCCACCGCCGGCACTGCTCAGGAATGAGAGGTCGCGGCGACCCTAGTCCAGGCGCTCAGGCTGCGGCTTCGCCGGGGTCCTCGCCCTGTAGGCGGTGGACGTAGGTGGTACCGGGTTCGAGATCGCCCCCTGTCTCCGCCTTGTACTGCGCCTTCTTCTCCTCGCTGGCGTTCTGCCCCGCAGGGAGGTTCCGCACGAACGGGTCAGGGGACTGTCGAGGCTCGCCCACGGCTTCAGCGGCAGGGAGCGATTCGGAATCCGCGTCGCCTTCGGCTTCGTACGCCTCGACCTCGTACGTGTCGGCGTCCTGCCTCGCGACCAGATGTGCGACTACAGCCATGCCCACGGCGAAGGTCACGGAGCCGACGGCACGGATCTTCGGCTTGTGCTCCCTGTACCAGTTCCTCGTCTTCTGGCCGAAGGATGTGGGCTCGCCGTCCTCGGGCGTGGAGTCAGTCACACGCACACATCTACCGGACCCACCCCTAACCTGTCAGGCAATCACCCGACATAGCCTGGTCGACTTCAGTGGCGCTCGCCAGGCTGAAGTACGTCTTCGAGGCTTCCTGAAGGGGCGGCCTCCGGCCGCGTCAGCCGCCTGCCGTCTTCGCCCTGTCCGCCCTTTCGGGCGGCATCACCCCTTCGCCGCTGCACTTCTTCGCCGTCGCCCTTCGGGTCCCGCCGAAGTGTGATGCACGTCACGTGCCCTTGCCTTTCCGAAACCAAGATCAACTAGCGACTTATAAGTGTAAGTACGTAAGTCGCAAGGCTCGCGAGGCTTGAGCCCCTGGCGGGGCTCGCCAGCATGAAGACGCCTTGCGCATAGACGAATTGCAGGCTTGGCCCGAATGGGCCACCTGGCGAAGGCGAAGTACGTACGTACGTATTTCGCTCAGGAGGGTCTGCTTGAAGCTCCTCGAACTCTGCGCCGGGTACGGCGGTCTGGGTATGGCTGTAGCCCCCCTGGTCAGCGGTCGTGTGGCGTACGTCGCTGAGACTGCGCCCGGCCCGAGCGCAGTCCTCGCCATGAGGTACCCGGACGCTCCGAATCTCGGCGATATCCGAGAGATCGACTGGGCCCAACTCGTCGGCAAGGTCGACGCGATAACCGCAGGTTTCCCCTGCCAGGACATCTCGATTGCGGGGAACCGGGTTGGAATTCGAGGCGCTCGCTCTGGAGTATGGACCAACGTCCTTGACGCAGTTCGCGTCATTGGACCGCGAATCCTCTTCCTGGAAAACGTCTCGAACATCCGGACGCGGGGCCTCGAAGTCGTCCTCAGTGACCTGGCCGAGATCGGGTACAGCGCGCGGTGGGTGTGCGTACGAGCTACCGCAGCTCGCGCCCCTCATCTCCGTGACCGGTGGTTCTGTATCGCGACCCCTGAAAACCCCGACGAGCAATCTCGGCAGTAACGGCGGTGCCCGTCCGCCGGCCGAACGCCGAGCTGGTGGTCACGGACCGACCCTCGACGACGAAGCCTGCTACTCGTTGCCCTACTCGGAGGCGATCCGCGAAGGTCGCGAGCCCGAATCCGCGGTGACCGGTCCGCACTCTCCCGCTCACTGGTGGGGCGAGTACGCCCCGGCGATCCGGCAGTGGGAGCACGTGACCGATCGCGCCGCCCCTCCGCCCACGGAGGCCGGACGCAAGGGCGGCCCTCGCGTGACCGTCGAATGGGTCGAGTGGCTGATGGGCCTCCCCCTCGGCCACGTCACCGCGATCCCTCGGCTCACGCGCGGGCAGCAGCTCCAGATCCTCGGCAACGGCGTCGTGCCCCAGCAGGCCGCGCTCGCGTTCGCCGCGCTCCTCGACCTGGAGGTGTGATGCCGAACTGGTCCGGCTCGGACCGGCACGAGAGGTTGCCGGCGGACTGGCCGCGTATCCGGATTCGCATCCTGCGGCGCGACGGCCACCGCTGCACTCACCGCGATCAGTACGGGGAGCGCTGCGAGGAGCTGGCCACGGACGTGGACCACATCGTGCCTGGTGATGACCATCGAGAGACCAACCTGAGAGCGCTCTGCGGGTTTCATCACCGGGCCAAGTCGTCGCGCGAAGGCGCGCTCGCGCTCGCCGTTCAGCGGCGGCGCATTGATCGCCGGTTCCGTAGGACCGAGGCACATCCCGGCCTCATGTGAACCGGCGAGGGTCAGTAGCTCAGCGGGTAAGAGCAGCGGTCTCATACACCGCGCGCGGGGGTTCGAGTCCTCCCTGACCTACATGGATATCTGGTCGTGGCTCTGGGTCAGTTGGCTCGGGGCCTTCGCAGTGATCGAAGGAGTAGCCCTTGCCCGAGATGACCGAGGCGACACTCTGTCCGAACACGTCTGGAAGTGGTTCGGCATCGGCCGCCACGACGAGCCCCGCCCGACCGTCACCGGCTCCGTGCGGCTGCGCCGCTTCGTGCTCCTCGCCTTCTGCGCCTGGCTGTCGACGCACTTCCTGACCGGCGGCGCGTTCTGACCTGACCCGAATGGAGGTGAGCCAGTGCCCGGCCCCGTACCCAACCGCGAAGCCGACCTGGCCCGCCCCCGCGAGCGCAAGGGCGGGGAAGTCCAGTCCGTGACGCGCGGCCTGGCCCGCCCGGCGAAGGCGCCGAACGCCGACCGGAACTGGCACCCGATCGCGAAGCGACTGTGGGACTCCCTGAAGGAGTCCGGCCAGGCCGACTTCTACCAGCAGTCCGACTGGGCCCTGGCCTACTCGCTGTGCGAAGACCTCTCCTACTACAAGAAGTCGGGGAAGCGGTCGGGCCAGATGCTTCAGACGATTTACTCCGCCTTCGAACGACTCCTCGTCGCAGAGGGCGACCGGCGCCGCGTGCGCATCGAACTCCACGAGCCCGAGCCCGAGGTGCAGTCTGCGGCTGTCCTCGCCATCGCCGACTACAAGCAGGACTTGGGGCTCGCCGAGTAGGTGAGCCGCCCTCCGGGCGGCCCAACCGACGAAGGGAGGTGAGTCCCATTCCAGCCCTCACAGAAGAAGAGATCGACGCACTCGTTCCGACGTTCCTCGGCCCCACATGGTTGAAGAAGCCCGACGGTTCCTGGACGCTGCCCGAGCGCACGCTCGGCTGGCAGATCGCCGGATGGTGTGCCGAGTACATCAACGCCGAGAACGGCGGGCCCTGGCGCTTCACGCGCGAGCAGCTCCGCTTCGTCTTGTGGTGGTACGCGGTCGACGAGAACGGCCGCTTCGTCCACCGCAAGGGAGTCCTTCAGCGCCTCAAGGGCTGGGGCTTAGGGCAAGGACCCCTTGCTCGCCGTGGTCTCCCTCGTCGAGTTCGTCGGACCCTCGCGGTTCTCCCACTGGGGCCCGGACGGGCAGCCGGTCGGCGTCCCGCACCCCCAGGCGTGGGTCCAGATCGCAGCCGTCAGCCGCGACCAGACACGCAACACGATGACGCTGATGCCGTCCCTGATCTCCGAGCGGATGATCGAGACGTACGGCATCAAGGCCGGAGCCGAGCTGATCCGCGCGAACGGCGGCCGGCAACGACTTGAGGCGGTGACCAGTAGTTACCGCGCCCTTGAGGGGGCGCGGTCCTTAGCGGGCCACGTTCGTAGTTCTCAATGAAACGCACCACTGGGTCACCGGCAACGGCGGCGACCGCATGTACGAGACAATCGACGGCAACGCGACGAAGAAGGACGCCCGCTACCTCGCGATCACGAACGCCTACCTCCCCGGCGAAGACTCCGTGGCCGAGAAGATGCGCGAGGCGTTCGAGAAGATCCTCGAAGGCCGCGCCTCCGACATCGGCTTCATGTACGACTCGATCGAGGCACACCCGGCCACGCCGCTGACGCCCGAGGCGATGCGGATCGTCCTGCCGAAGATCCGCGGCGACGCCGTGTGGCTGCGGGTGGAGACCATCCTTCAGTCGATCCTCGACACGACGATGGCGCCGAGCCGCTCCCGGCGGATGTGGCTCAACCAGATCGTCGCCTCCGAGGACGCCCTGTACGGCCCGGCCGAGTGGGATGTCCTGCGCGACGAGGCCCTCCGCCTCGACCCCGGCGACGAGATCACCCTCGGCTTCGACGGCGGCAAGACCGACGATGCGACTTGCCTGTTGGCCGTCCGCACCTCCGACATGGCCGCCTTCGTCCTGGGCCTGTGGGAGAAGCCGGACGGGCCGAAGGGCGACGGCTGGCAGGTCCCGCGTTCCCAGGTCGACAGCGCCGTGCACGACGCGTTCCGCGTCTTCGACGTGAAGGCGTTCTACGCCGACGTGGCCCTGTGGGAGAGCTACATCTCCGAGTGGGACGCCGCGTACGGCGAGGGCCTGGCCGTGAAGGCACCGGGCAAGGACGCGATCGGCTGGGACATGCGTTCCAGCCTGAAGCTCTCCACCATGGCGCATGAGCGGCTGATGCGGTCGGTCTTCGACCGCAAGCTCAAGCACGACGGCGACCGCAAGCTCCGCCGGCACACGCTGAACGCGATGCGTCGCTCGAACAACTACGGCATCTCCTTCGGCAAGGAGAGCCGGGAGTCGCCGAAAAAGGTCGACGCCTACGCCGCGCTGATGCTCGCGCACGAGGCCCTCGTCGACCTCCGAGCCCGTGGCAAGAAGGTCCGGAAGCGGACCGGTCGGGGCTTCTTCCTGTAGCTATTTTAACCTAGTACCACGGTGGTGAGTTCTTGACCGACACGTCGCCTGCCGCGCTCGCGCGGCAGCTCCTCGCCATCCTGGGCAGGGATAAGGACCGGCTGACCCGGATCGACGACTACCTGCACGGCAGGCACGACGACCCGTACATGCCCGCGATGGCGGATGACGAGTACCGGCTCCTCGCGAAGCGCGCGATCTCCAACTGGATGCCGCTTCTCGTGTCGACGCCGACTCAGGCGCTGTATGTCGATGGCTTCCGTTCCGGCGACGATTCGAGCGGCAACTCGGCGGCAAACCTGTCCTCCCCGCAGTGGGAGCACTGGCAGCGGTCTCGTCTCGACGCCCGTCAATCGGCCATCTACAAAGGCGCGTTGACCTACGGCCACGCCTTCGCCCTGACCGAGCGCGCGGGCGGGACGGTTCTGACGAAGGGGCTTTCCGCGCTTCGCACAGCCGCCCTCTACGAGGACCCGGCGAACGACGACACACCTTACGCCGCCCTGACCGTCACCGCCTGGCCCTCGGGCGAGACGGTCGGCCGGGCCCGGATGTGGGACGCGCTCACCGAGTACGCGGTCACCTTCAAGGGGCTGGACGACGAGGACGGTGTGAAGGTCGGCGCGCCCCGCCGGCACGGCGCATCCGAGTGCCCCGTAACGCGCTTCGCCGCGTCCGTCGACCTCGAAGGCCGTACGGTCGGGGTGATCGAGCCGATGATCGCGCTCCAGGACCGCATCAATCAAACGATCTTCGACCTGTTGGTGGCGCAGACCTACGCCTCCGTGAAGGTCAGAACGGTCACAGGCATGGCCCCGCCGGTCCAGCGTGATCCGGAGACGGGCGAAGTCATCTACGACGAGCAGGGCAACCCGATCCCCCTGCCGATCAACCACAACGCGAAGAGGTTCTTGTTCGCGGAAGATGCGGACACCAAATTCGGAAGCCTGGACGAGACCCCGCTCGGGGGCTTCATCGAGTCCATCGACATGAGTATCCGGCACCTCAGTGCGGTCGCGCAGGTCCCCCCGCATCACCTACTCGGGCAGATCGCCAACCTCTCGGCCGAAGCCCTCCAGGCCGCCGAGACCTCCCTGAGCCGACGCATCCAGGAGTTCAGGACCGTGTTCGGCGAAGCCTGGGAAAGAATCTTCCGGCTGGCGGCTGAGCTGGGCCAGGCGCCCGGCGCGGACGACTTCACGGGCGAGGTCATCTGGCGGGACATGGAGCAGCGCTCCCTCGCGCAGGCTGCTGACGCCCTGGGCAAGCTCCGCGAGCAACTCGGCATCCCCGCAAAGGGCTTGTGGAAGCGAGTCCCGAACGTCACGCAAACCGAGCTGGACGAGTGGGACGACCTAGCGGACGAAGAAGACTCGGTGGGCCAGCTCGCGTCCGCGCTCAACCGTGCGACGCCTGAGCCGGTCACCGCGGATTCGGTGCCGGTGGCTGCGTGACGAGGAAGACGAAGCAGGCCGAGACCGACGAGGTCTCGGCCGCGTACCACGAGGCCCTGACGCAGATCGGCGCGAAGACCACAGCTGAGGCCCTCTCCCTGTGGGCGGAGGTGCCGGTCGACGGCCGGGCGGCAACGGTGGGCGGGTGGCTGCGCAAGGCCATCACCCTCGTCATGTCTCGACGCCGACAGTCGCGCGACCTGGCGCGGGCCTACTACCGGCTCGCGCGAGCGCTTCAGACCGGCTCGACCATCGCAGACCCGTATCACCCCGAGCCGGACCATGTGACCCTTGCCGACCTTCGGCGAGAGTTCGCGGAGCTGGCCGGTACCTACGAAGCGCCCGCCGAGCGGCCCTCTGGTCCGCCACCTGCGGACGAAAGCCGGTCTCCGAGCCCCGCCGGCACCGATGGAGACGAGACCTCCCCGCCGGACAACGCCAGCGCCTCGCCCGCTGAACCGGTCGACGACGACGAGGACGACTGGGACCGCATCCTCGTCGAGGAGCTGGAAGGGCTGCGCGATGAGGAGGAGCGCGTCGAGCGCCAGGCCGAGGAAGAACTCCGGCTGGTCCTGGAGGCCCTCGGCACTTCGAACCTCGACCGGCGCATGACCGTCGAGGACGCCAACCCTGACGACGCACACCGGCAGGCCGGGGCCCAACAGGCGGCAGCGGCCTCCCGAGTCGCGATGAACGGCGGCCGGTCCTCGAACTGGACGCACATGTCCCGCGACCGGCGCGCCCTCGGATACGTCCGGCTCTCGCGTACGGGCACCCCGTGCGGCTGGTGCGCCATGTTGATCAGCCGTGGTCCGGTCTACAAGTCCCGCGAGTCCGCGCTGTTCAACGACGGCGACAAGTACCACGACAACTGCCACTGCTACGCGATGCCGATCTGGAATCGGGATCAGTACCAGTCGAGCGAACTGACCGCGCTGTCGCGGCAGTACGAGGCTCTGTGGCCGAAGGTCACCAAGGGCCACACCGGCAAGGCGGCCGTGACCGTCTGGCGCCGGTTCATCCGCGCCAAGCAGCGCGAAGCGAAACAGGCCGCAGCCCAGGAGGCGCGGCAACCCACCGACACAGCCCCGGAGGCGTGACGTTGCCCGAACAGACCCCCGTCGAGAACAAGCCCGGCGAGCAGACCGGCGAAACCCCGCCCAGCCACAAGCCGGACGAGCAGACGCCGAACCCTGAAGCCGGTGCCGGCGGAACGTCGGGCACGCCGGAAGACGAGCTGCCCGACTGGGCGCGCAAGGAACTCGCGAAGGTCCGGGGCGAAGCCGCGGGCTACCGCACCCGTCTGCGCGATGCGGAGACGAAGCTCTCGGGCGCCAAGAGCCCCGAAGAGTTCGAGGCTGCGCTAACCGAGGTGAAGCAGAAGAACGCCGAGCTGGAGCGCTCGGTGCTCATCGGCACCGTGGCCAGGAAGTTCGACCTTCCCGAGGAGCTGGCCGGGCGGCTGCACGGCACGACTCCCGAGGAGCTGGAGGCCGACGCGAAGTCGCTTCAGTCTCTCCTCGCCCCGAAGGCTCCGTCCGCCCTGGGAGGCGGCCTCGACCCGTCCGAAGGCGACGACGACGGCGAGATGGACCCGCGCAAGCTCGCGCGGCGAACACGCCGCTTCTAGCGTCCCGTTCCCCTTACCCCACCCCCGTGCCGCTGGCCGGGGGTTTCTTCATGCCCCCGGAGGTAGCACCACTTGCCCACCGCACAGCACCAGGTCGTCAAGCCCCAGAAGCTCGTGAACGCGGCAGTCGGGATGCTGGAGCAGGAGCTTCTCATCCCGAACCTGTTCCAGAAGCAGGGCATCGACCAGTTCAAGGGCGCCGAGAACGACACGATCTCCATGAAGGTGGAGGGTATCCTGCCGTTCCACGACTACGCGTGGCGCAACGACCGGTCCAGCCCGATCGTCTTCGACGAGTACGCGGAGCGGACCATCGCCGTGACTTTCGGCGGCAACGTGTACTCGGCCGTCAAGCTCACCGACGAGCAGAACGACTTCGACATCGACAACTGGTCGAAGCTGCTCCGTCCGCAGTCGAAGGCCGTCGCGCGCGGCCTTCAGCGCCGGGCGGTCAACACCCTGACCGGCCAGGCGTACAACGTCACCATCGGCAACGCCGCGCAGAACCTCCGGTCGGCGCTGATCGAGGCCCGCCGCGTCCTCAATGCGTTCCACGCGCCGAAGGAGGGCAGGTACCTCCTGGTCGGCACGGAGTTCGAGTCGGCGCTCCTGAACGACGACAAGCTCAACCTCGCGCAGAACGTCGGTGACAGCGAGGCCGAGTCCGCGCTGCGGACCGCGAGCATCGGCGACCGCATGGGCTTCCGCATCGTCGTCGACCAGACGATTCCGGCCGACGCGGCGTACGCCTTCGCGTCCTCGGCGTTCATCTTCCTGTCCGGCGCCCCGAGCGTCCCGCAGTCCGTCCCGTACGGCGCGACCACCAGCTTCGAGAACATCGCGCTTCGCTGGGTCCGGGACTACGACCCGCTCTACATGCAGGACCGCAGCGTCGTGAACACCTACGCGGGCTTCCGCTCGGTGACGGACATCCTCGTCGGCTGGGACGCGGCCAACGAGAAGGAAGTCATCTCCACCCAGGAGCACTTCGTGCGCGGCATCAAGCTCCAGCTCGACGGCGCCTCGGACTACCCGGCCGCAGCCTCCGAGCTGGCCAAGATCACTGGCGTCTCGGACGCGAAGGTGTGGACCCCGACCGGCATGAAGCCCGAGGCCGACCCCGCCAACGGCTGATTCCAACAGGCGGCAGTTTTAACCTAGTTCCACTCGGTTAAGGCTGCCGCCCTCCCGAGGAGGGAGCCCCCCTTGGCATACGCCACCCTCGACGAGCTGCGGGGCCGCCTGGACTGGGAGCCGGACGAAGACGAGCTGCGCATCGCAGCGGGAGCGCTGGACGACGCCTCGGACCTCGCGGCCACCTACGGCCGCGACTGGCCCGAAGACACCGCGCCCCGGCTGGTCAAGACACTGGTGCTGAAGTCGGCCGCCCGGTACATGCGGAACCCGAACGGCTACACCCAGTCCAGGGCAGGTGACGAGACGCTGGCCTGGTCGGATATTGGCCGGGACGGCGGCACCGTCTACTTCTCCCGCGAGGAGATCCGGCTCCTGGAAGAACTTGCCGGCCGAAAGCGCGGCATCACCAGCGTGGCCGTCTTCGCCTGGGGTACGAAGCCGGGCGGGCGCAGCGCGGCCGGTCGCGTACCGGTCGACTACTCGCCTGCCTCGCCGTTCCCGATGTTCGTGGACGAGGCGGGCCCCTGGTGACCGTGCAGCGACGGCGCGGCCAGACTGCTCGCGTGTGGAAGACGACGGAGGTCGTCGACCGGCGGGGGAACACCGTGGTCGCGGTGGACGAGAACAACCCCGTCACGGTGAAGGCCGCCTTCATCCCCCAGCGTTCCGGCAAGGCGGAGGTACCGGGCCAGCAGCAGATCAACGTGACGCGGATGATCGTGAGCCCGAATCTCGAAGGCGTGACCCTCTGGTCGCGCGTCGAGTGGCAGGGCCGCATGTGGGACATCGTGACGCCGCCCTCCTACCACCACGGCGACCGCCGCACGCGGCACTGGTCCATCGACATTCGGGAGCGGCCCTGATGGCATTCGTCTACTCCCGCGTCGGCGGCAAGAAGCTGGAGGAGTACCTCGCTCGGCTGCCCGGCGTTCAAGACGCGCTCGACGAGGCCCAGTTCGAAGTCGCGGCCAGAGCAGAGGAGCTGCTCCTCCAGCATCGCCAGGAGGGCCACGCCACCATCGACATGGTTGACGGGCGGATCGACAAGTACGTGGTCCTCGACGACGAGCGCGGCAAGAAGGCCGCCCTGTCGATCGAGTACGGCCGTGCAGAGTCCATCGTCGTGAAGACGGCCAAGGACGGCTCTACGTACCTCGACGTGATCCCGGCCAGCGACGGCCTGTTCATCCTGGCCCGCGCGGCGAACCTGCCCAAGAAGCGGAAGGGCAAGGTGCACCTCGACTGATGGCCGGACTCCCCGACCACATCAGGGCCATGGCGGAGCTGTCGCCGGTCGAGGATCTCCTCCTGGCTGTACTGCGCGAGGGCCTGCCCGGCGTACGCGTGAAGTCGCTCGTCGACCTGCACGAGACCTTCCCCCTGGTGCTCGTCCGCCGCGACCCGACCTGGGGCGAGTGGCAGGGCGACACCCGGTTCACCGACGCCGCCCGGGTGGTCGTCAACGTCTTCGTCCCCGACCCGGACGGCGACGAGGACGCGGCGATCCTCTCCGAGGCTGTCCGGGTCGCGCTGCGCGATGCCTGGCTACGGCCGAAGGTCTATCCGCGCCTTGGCCACATCATCCGCGTGGACATGAACTCGGCGCCCCGGCGGGCAACCGACTGGGCGACCGCGACGGGGCCCGTGCAGTACGCCGACCTCCCCACCGGGATCTGGCGCTACGAGTCGATCTACGACGTGCAGATCCGCAAGCCGCGGACCCGCCCCTACATCTCCCAGTAAGCGCAGCAGACGGAAGGCCCGGCCCCTCGGGGGTGCGGGCCTTTTTTGTGCCCGAAAGAAGGAACGTTTCTCTTTGGCGATCAACGACGCCGCGACTCTCGTCGTCGGCTCCGGTAACTACCTGACCGCGCCGACCGCTACGCCGATGCCGGCGGACCTGCTAACCCCGCTCAGCCCGTGGCAGAACGTTGGCCACACCAGCCTGGAAGACGTCTTCGGTATCACGTCCGAGGGCGGCGAGGCGACCACGATCGGGTCGCTCCAGAACAAGTCCCTGCGCACCAAGTACAGCGCGCGCACGGAGACCATGACCTTCACGTTGCAGCAGTGGGACACGGCCGCGCTGAAGCTCTACTTCGGCGCCAACGCGCCGATTCTTCCTGATGGTTCGGTCGGCGTCCCGACGAACCCCGAGCCCACGCAGGCCGCCTTCCTCGCGGTGTTCGTGGACGGCGACAACCACTTCGCCTTCTACGCGCCGCGCGCCGAGATCTACCGCGCGGACGACATGGCGATCTCGGACACCGAGAGCCTCGCCGGGCTGCCCCTGGGCGTGAAGCCCATGGCCTACGGCTCGAACGAGTGGACCTACGCCATCACCCCGCTCGGGGGCACGCTCGCGACCGGCGCATCCGCCGGCACCCCCGGCTCCTTCACTCCGGACGGCGCAGTCGCCCCGGAGAACCTCGCCGCGCTGGCGGGCGTGATCGCCACCCCGACGAGCGCCTGGACCACCGGGCAGCACGTCGTGCTCGGCAACGGCTCGAAGGCGAAGTGGGACGGCTCGGCCTGGGCCGCGACCACCTGATCACTTCCGGCGCGGGCGCTGCGGACCCGCCCGCGCCGGGCCTCCCCCTTCTTCTTCGGTCCGCCTCCCCTTTCTCTCTTCTCTGGAGGTCCGCACCCCCATGGCTTCTTTCTCCCTCGACGACATCCGCGCCGCAGCCGAGCGCAAGTACGGCTCGACCGACATCACCTTCGGCGACGACACCGTTCGCCTGCTCAACCCCCTGCGCCTGTCGAAGGCGAAGCGCGAGGGCCTGGCGAAGCTCCAGGAGGAGATGGGCCGCGACGACGTGGACCAGGCCGAGTCCCTGGCCGACGCCATCCGCACCATCGCCGAGTCGGACAAGGCGGCCGAGAAGCTGCTCACGGCCGTGGGCGGTGACCTCGCGATCCTCGCCGAGATCTTCGGCCACTACGGCGAGAGCACCCAGGCGGGGGAAGCCTCGGCCTCTGCGGCCTGATCGACCAGTACGGCGAGGGCCTGTACCCCGACCTGCTGTTCCACTACGGCGTCGATCTCGCCGACGTGATCGCAGGCCGGGGGCCCTCTCCGGCACTCGTCCTTCTGCTCGTGCAGAGGCTTCCCGACACCTCGTTGACGATCGCCCTCGCGTCGGGCGGCCGTGACCAGTTCGGCTGGGGCCAGGACCGCCACCTGACTGCCGACCTGTACGACGCGATCAATCAAAACACGAGGGCGACCGGCCAGTGGGGCAAGGGCAGGGCGCCGAAGATCCCCGCCTACCCCAGGCCCGAGATCAAGAAGAAGTCCCCGAAGCCCAAGGCTCGCAAGCCCCGCTCGGTCGCCGAGATTTACAAGGTATTCCAGCGGAGGTAAGTGGTTGTCCGACGCGAACATCGTCGGCCGGATTGCGGTCAAGGTCATGCCGGACACGTCCGGCTTCAAGCGGGACCTGAAGGAGCAGCTCAAGCGGATCGAGTCCGATCTCGCGATCACGATCCAGACGAAGGCCGACGCGACCGGCGCGCGCCGCGATGTCCTCGACATCGTGCGCGGCATCAACCGCGACAACAAGTCGACCGACGCCCGCAAGATTCGCTTCTACACGACGATCGACGACAACGGCATGGCCAGGGCCGTCAAGGAAGCGGCGGTCAAGCTCCGCGAGAAGGCCAAGCACGAGAAGATCGACTTCAAGGTCGGCGAGGTCACCGGCTCGGGCAAGATCGAGCTGGAACTCGACAAGGACTCCGCCGACCGCGTGAAGGACGAGATCGACCGGTGGCGGAGAAACGTTTCTCCGGTCAAGGTCGACATCGAGCTGAACTGGCCCTCGGCTGCCAGCGCGGCCGTAAGCGCCCGCCTGGGCATCCTGACCCGGCCACGCACCGTCCCCATCATTCCCGATCTCGACAACGCCGCGCTGGCGAAGGTCGGGACCGCCCTCGCCGCGCTCTCCGGGGCCCGCGTTCTGTCGGACACCTTCGAGCGGCTGTGGAAGTCGATCAAGAACCTGGATCGGTCCGCGCCGATCATCGGCACTCTGGCCACAGCCATCGCGGGCCTCGCGGGCTGGGGGCTCACCGCGGCCTCGAACCTCTTCACGCTGTCCGCGTCGCTCGCGTCGATCGCACCAACAGCGCTTCTGCTGCCCGGACTTCTGGGCGGCATGGCGGTCGGCCTGGGCGTTTCGATCGCCGCGTTGAAGGACTTCAACAAGGTCATCCCCGAGGTCAAGGCGGCACTGTCCGGCCTCCAGGACACGATCTCGGAGAACTTCTGGGCCAAGGCGGCGGAGCCCATCCGCGCCGTCGTCGACGATCTGCTTCCCAAGTTCCGCGACGGCGTCTCCAAGACCGCCACCGAACTCGGCTCGTTCTTCGGCTCGTTCGCCACCAACCTGGGCACGTCGCTCTCCCCGGCGCTGACCCAGATGTTCACGGACCTGTCCGCGTCGATCTCCATCGCGACGGACGGCACGGACACCTTCGCCTCGATCATCGCCACCCTCGGCCGGGTCGGCACCAGCTACCTCCCTGATCTCGCTTCGTGGTTCGTCAAGATCAGCGAGAACTTCGACGCCTGGCTGTCGAAGAAGGCCGACAACGGCCTCAAGGACATGATCGACGAGGGCATCGTCGCCCTCAAGGATCTCGGGGCGATCATCGTCGACATCGGCGGGATCTTCGCGGGCATCGCCCGCGCGGCCGAGGAGGCGGGCGGCTCCACCCTCGGGTCACTGGCCGACATGCTCGACCAGATCCACCAGAAGATCGACTCGTCCGGCGTCCAGGACGCCATGCGGATGCTGTTCTACTCCGCGCACGAGGCGATGGACGAGCTGATGCTCAGCGCGGGCCCGCAGCTCCAAGGGTTCCTGAGCACGTTCGTCGGACTGCTGACCGCCGTTCTCCCGCAGGTCGGCAACATCATCGGCACCGCGTTGGGCGGAATCGCCGACGCGCTGAATCAGCCGGCGGTGACGGACGGCGTCCACGCCCTGTTCGACGGCATGCAGGCCGGGGTCGAGGGCCTCCTCCCGGCGCTGGCCCCCCTGGGCGAAGCTCTCGGCGCCCTTCTGACCGTGGTGGGCGCGCTCGTCGCCCAGCTCGGCCCTCTCCTCGCTGCGGCACTGGGCCCACTGGCCAGCGCCTTCGCGACCCTGGCGCCGATGATCACCCCGATCATCGAGCTTCTTACGGGCGCCCTCACCCAGGCGTTCCAGCAGCTCACCCCGATCATTCAGCAGATGGTTCCGCTCGTCGGGCAGATGCTCGGCGCGGCCTTCCAGTTCCTCGCGACGCTCCTGCCTCCGATCGCCGCGATCTTCACGCAGATCCTCTCGGCGGTCATGCCGCTCGCGGAGGCGCTCATCTCCGCGCTGGCTCCGATCCTGCCGGTGCTGTCTGCCGCACTTCAGCAGGTACTCACGGCGCTCCAGCCGATCATCGCGGTTGCTCTCCAGATCATCACGGCGGTCATCGAGCCGCTCCTCCCGATGCTCTCGGAGGTCATCCAGAGCGTTCTCCCGCCGCTCGCTGACGCGATTCAGCGCTTGCTCGAAGCGATCCAACCGGTGCTCGACGCGCTGCTCGCGGTCGTGAACTTCCTGATGCCGGTCCTAGTGCCGGTGATCAAGTTCATCGTCGAGCTGCTGGCCGGCGCGCTGGTCGCAGCGGTCAATGGTGTGGCTCTCGTCTTCGAGGGTCTGGTCGAGATCGTCCGGGGTGTCTGGGACATCATCGTCGGCGTCCTGAAGATGGCCTGGGGCCTGATCGAGGGCCTGTTCACCGGCAACTTCTCGACACTGAAGGCTGGTTGGTCGCAGTTCTGGAAGGGCCTCTGGAGCCTCGTCAAGGGCGTCTGGGACACGATCCTCGGCGCGCTCGCGGTGTTCCTGAACATCGGTCTGATCGGCGGAATCGGCAAGGGCCTCAAGGCGATCGGTGCCCTGTTCAAGTCCGGCTGGAAGCTGATCGAGGACCTGTGCACGGGAGCGTTCAACGCGATCCGCGGGTACCTCGGCGTCTTCATGACCGGCATGCGCGGGCTCGTCTCTGACGGGCTCGGCGCCATCGGCCGATTCTTCTCTTCGGCCTGGTCCTCGATCCGGTCGACGGCGAGTTCTGCGCTGAGCGCGCTCGTTCGCACGATCGGTGAATGGATCGGGAAGGCCGTGACCACGGTCAAGGAGCTGCCGGGCAAGGCGAAGTCAGCGCTGAGTTCGATCGGCTCCACGCTGATGTCGGCGGGTAAGTCGCTCATTCGCGGCTTCATCGACGGCATCAAGGACATGTTCGGCTCGGTGCAGTCGACCCTCAAGGGCCTAACCGACAAGCTCACGGACTGGAAGGGCCCGCCGAAGAAGGACGGCGTGCTTCTGTACGACGCCGGTCGGCTGATCATCTCGGGCCTGATCAAGGGCTTGGAATCGAAGCACGACGATGTGAAGAAGTCTCTCCAGGATCTCACGGCGAAGATCCCGAAGAACGCGTCGAAGTCACTGAAGGCCAGGGTCAACGCCGACCGCGCGCAGCTCCTCAAGCTGCTCGCCGCGTACGACACCGCCGGCACCAAGTTGAAGGCGGCGCAGGACAAGCTCGACAAGCTCCGCGACGAGATGTCGGACTACGCCAAGAGCGTCGCCGACAAGGTGCTCGCCACGGGCGACGTGACGAAGGTGGAAGATGCCAGCTTCGGCGGGATCTCGGACTCGCTGAAGAACGCGGTCGAGCAGGCCAAGAAGTACGCGGCCGTGCTGAAGAAGCTCAAGACGCTCGGCCTCAACGACGCCTCGTACGACCAGATCGCCATGGCCGGTCCCGAGGCAGGGCTCGCCGCAGCCGAGGCCATCGCCAACGCGGGCGCCTCCGGTGTTGCCGAGATCAACGCCCTGCAAAAGGAGCTGGAGAAGTACGCCACCTCCGCCGGGTCGACCGCCTCGCACTACATGTACGACGCGGGCGTGAAGGCGGCCGAGGGCCTGGTCAAGGGCCTGGAAGCACAGCAGTCCACGATCGAGAAGCAAATGCTCAAGATCGCGGACTCCATGGTCGCCGCGATCAAGAAGGCGCTCGACATCCACAGCCCGTCGAGGCTGTTCCGCAAGCTCGGCTCCTACGTCGGCAAGGGCTTCTCGCTCGGCGTCACCGACGAGCGCGGGCGCGTCGAGCGTGCAACGAACGCCCTGGCGCAGAGCGCAACTTCGGGAGCGTCCCGCGAGGTCACAGCCGCCGTCTCGGGCGGGCTGTCGGCTGGCAGCGGTCAGTCCGTGACGAAGGTTCTCAACTACTACGCGGGCAACAGCAGCTCCCTCTCGTCCGAGGAGGAGCTGTTCGCGGCTACCTCGCGGGCAAGGATGGTGGGTTGGTAAAGCTCGAACTGAGCACCGCTTCGGACAAGGTGAACCTGTCCGGGGTGGAGATGGACGGGGTGGGGTTCCAGGCCCTTGCCGGCGCAACCGGCTTGGGCCTCCCCTCCCTCTCCGTCCAGTGGCTCGAAGGAGCAGGGGACGGAGCCGCCTACCGTGGGCGGCGCGTCCTGCCCCGCGACATCGACATCCCCCTAGACATCGTGGGCCGTGACCGCGCCCACCTGGCCGAGCTGATCACTCGCCTCGCCCGCGTCCTGGCGACCGAGAACGGGCTGACGCTGACGTGCATCGACAGCGCCGGGGGACGCTGGACTACCCCCGTCGCGTGGACCGGCGGCGGTGAGATCGACCCGGCCAGCGGAGACCGGGACGCGCAGACGACCATCTCGTTGCGCGCGTCGACCCCGTACTTCCTGGCCGAGGTACCGCAGACCGTACGCATCGGCGGGGCGACCGCCGCCCCGTTCCTGTCCCAGCTCTCCGCCATGCCTCTCGCCGCGTCGCAGGCGATCGGCAGCGTCCAACTCACCAACGATGGTGACACGTTGGCCTATCCCCAGTTCCAGGTGTACGGGCCGGGCGACAACTTCAAGGCCATCGGGCCGAACGGCGAGACGCTCCACTACACCGGAGCGATCACGTCGGCCGGCAGCATCACCGTCGACATGGGCACGGGCATTGTCCGAGACGGTTCGGGGGCCAACGTCTACCGCTACCTGAACACCGCGCCGCGCCTCTGGTCCGTCCCGCCGGGGACTTCAACGATCTCTGTCTCGCTGCTGAACACGACCACCGCCTCGCGGATCGTCGTCTCGTGGCGCCCTCGGAAGTGGGTGGTGATCTAGTGAGGCAAGAGGATCTCCTCGTCGAGGTACGCGACAAGAGCCTGACGCGTATCGGCACCATCCCCGCGGATCTCCTGCTTCTGGAAGCGGAGGACATCCACAACAACGTCGGCACGTGGAAGCTGACGATCAGCTCGGAGCACTGGCTTGCCCCCGTGCTCTCGACGCCCGGCGCGGGCCTGATCGTGACGGGCCCGAGAGACGTTCTGTTCTCCGGGCCGGTCACGAAGACCGAGACCGCCGTCACCGCGACCGACCCGCTCGGCACACTGACGGTCGAGGGTGTGGACGACACGATCATCCTGTCGGACATGCTCGCCTGGCCGCAGCCGTCCAACGGTGACGCGGCCACGCAGACCGTCGCGACCGACGACAAGACGGACGCGGCCGAGACCCTCATGCACTACTACGTCTCGGCGAACTGCGGACCGAATGCACCGGCCAACCGGCGCCGGGCCGGGTTGAGTCTGGGCGACAACGGCAAGCGCGGCGGCATCGTCTCCAAGAGCCCCCGCTTCCAGCAGCTCGGCGAGCTGTGCAAGGAGCTGGCCGAACCGAACGGCCTGGGCTTTCGAATCGTCCAGCGAGGCACGGCGCTCGTCTTCGAGACCTACGCCGTTGCCGACCGCACGAAGGACGCCCGGCTCGGGGTCGTGAACAACACCCTGGCGGGCCAGAGGGTTACCGTCTCGACCCCGGCCAAGACGCGGGTCATCGTCGGCGGCGACGGAGACGGCTCGAACCGCCTCTTCGTTCCCGTCGACAACCCGGACTCGATCGCTTCCGAGACGGACTGGGGGCGCCGCATCGAGTCGTTCATCGACGAGCGCTCCTCGACGGACACGGCCGAGCTGACCCAGAAGGGCGCCGAGTCCTTGGCCGATGGCGGCACCACCTTGAAGGCGGCGCAGGCCGTACCGATGGAAGACTCTGCGCTCGACTTCGGCCGGGACTGGTTCCTCGGCGACAAGGTAGCGGTCATCGTCGGCGGTACGGAGATGGCGGCCGTCGTCACCGGCATGACCCTGAAGGTCACCGAAGACGGCTACCGCCTCGGAGCCACCCTAGGAGACCCGGCCCCGCTATCAGCTGACGCGGCAGCCGCCTCCGCGCAGAAAGACCTTGAATCGCGGGTCTCCTCACTGGAGCGGACAGCGGAGGCCACTCCGCCCGGCCCCCGCATGATCGACCCCGCGTACACCGGCATCACCCAAGCCACCCCGCCCACGAGCTACCCGCAGGGCGAGACTGTCCAGTTCTACTTGAGCGCGACGGCCGCCACGGCGGGCGGCTGGGACTTCTCCGGGAAGTGGGGCATCGTCCTCACCCAGGTCTGGTCGGGCGGCGACGCCGTACAGACGTGGCGCCGCGTTCACGCCAGCACCACCCCGCACGAGATGTGGGTACGTGGCGGCAACTCTTCCGGCTGGTCACCCTGGCGGCAGGTCGCCTTCGACTCGCAGATCGACCCGACGCTGTTCACCCAGGCCGCCCCGCCGACCGCGTACCCAGCCGGGGATTCCTGGTGCACCTACAGCGCGGACCAGGCCGCCTCGGGTGGCTGGTCGTTCGCCGCCGCCGGGTACGGACTCCTTCGGACCTGGCGCAACCCGAACGGCAACTACGCGCACCAGCGCTTCACCCGGCTCGCGTCGGTCGGCGACATGCAGGACTGGGAGCGCACCGGCACGGATGGCAGTTGGACCGGGTGGCGGCAGATCGCCTTCGACGCCCAGCTCGCCCCCGCCGACTACACGCAAAGCTCCCTGCCCAGCACCTATCCGGCGGGCGAGTCCACGCTCACGATGAACGACACCCAGGCCGCTGCCGGCGGATGGAGCTTCGGCAACGGAGGCCGGTACGGGACGGTGCGGACCATCCGCCCGACCGGAAGCACCTTCGCGCACCAGACCTGGTACCGGCTCAGCCCGACCACCGTCGAGCAGTGGTGGCGCACTGGCAACGACGCGTCCGGCTGGACAACGTGGAAGACGGCGGCAGCCAACGAGAGCAGCGCGAAGGGCGTGCGGTCCATGCAGACGCTCTCGACGACTGAGTACGTCGGCGACTCGCCCAGCGTGGTCTACCGGCAGACGTTCACGGCCGAGGCGGGCCGCTGCTACAAGGTCGTGCTCCGTGTTGCATCCGTGGACACGGACGGCGTGGGAGACCAGTCGATCAACCGCTATGCCAAGCAGGGCGCGTACACCACCGTCCGCTGGGCGGCCGGGACGACGGTCTCTACATCAAGCGCGATGGTCGGCGACTTCTACTCGACCACCTTCGATGACGACTCGAACACCTCCAGCGGGCTGCACATGACCTGCTACATCAACAACGCCCCGGCCGGTCCCGTGACGGTCGGCGTCACGCTCAACTCGCGCCGCGCCGCAGCGACGTACGGCATGGTCCGGTACCTCCCCGGCAGCCTGTCGCAGCTCGTGATCGAGGACGCAGGCGCGGCCCTCTAAGGAGTCTCCCCCTTTGGCAATCACGTCTTACCCGTTCGACGGCCAGGCCGTCACCGAGACCCAGTTCTCCCAGATGTTCAAGGAGTTCCAGGACTCCGGCGTCGTTGCCTCCTTCGGCGGCCCGAGCCTTCTGGTCACCGCCGGTACCGGCATGAACCTGAACGTCTCCTCGGGCCTCGCGTTCCTGCGCGGCTTCATGGTGCAGTCGACCGCGACCGAGGTCGTCACCATCCCGGCGGCCGGTACCTCCGCCCGCGTCGATCGTGTCGTCCTGCGGGCCGATCCGTCCCTCAACTCCATCGTGCTCGCCGTGAAGCAGGGCACCGCGGGCTCGACGACTCCGCCGGCACTCACCCAGACGGACACGGGTATCTTCGAACTGGCCCTGGCCAACGTCGCGGTGGGGGCGAGCGCAACGTCGATCGCAGCCGGGGACATCACCCGCGTACGCCCCTTCATGGGCACCCGCGTCCTGGTGTGGAACACCAGCACCCGCCCCACGTCCCCGCGCATGGGTCAGATCGGCTACAACGCCGACACCTCGGCCTTCGAGTTCTGGGACGACACCTCGTGGTCACCGCTGATCTCGAACATCTCCTGGGCCAACCTGTCGGGCAAGCCCGCGTCATTCGTCCCGGCGGCCCACTCCCACAAGTGGGCGGACATATCCGATCGCCCGTCGTCCCTGCCCCCGGCCTCGCACACGCACGACTGGTCCCAGGTCACGGGCAAGCCGACGAGTTATGTCCCGAGCGCCCACGGACACGACTGGGACGAGATCAGCGGGAAGCCGTCGACATACGCCCCGGCGACCCACTCCCACACGTGGTCGAGTGTCACTTCCAAGCCGTCCACGTTCCCTCCCTCGTCCCACTCCCACTCCTCGTACCTGGAGGCCGGGGACACGATCGCCTGGGCCAACGGCTCGAAGAAGCCGCACAGCAACTCCGCTTCCGGCTCAGGGACGTACTACGCGGTGTGGGTCGAGGGAGACGGAACCTTCTGCCGCAACACGTCCTCGCTGCGGTTCAAGCAGAACGTCCGGGACATCGACATCGCCCCCGACGCCGTTCTGTCCCTGCGTCCCCGCCTCTATGACCGCCGCCCGAAGGAGGAGGACGGGGACTACCGCCGGGACGAGTTCGGGCTGATCGCCGAAGAAGTCGCCGAGACGCTCCCCGAGATCGTCACGTACGACGAGCGGGGACGCATTGACGCCCTGCGCTATGACCTCCTCGGCGTGGCTCTCCTGCCTGTCGTGCAGGCACAGGAGCGGCGCCTCCGAGACCTGGAGGCCCGGCTCGCAGCCCTGGAGGCCGCGTGACCTTCGCCCTCGCCCCGGCGACACAGGCCGCTCTCGTCTCCGCCGCCGGCACTGTGCTCGTCGCCCTCGTCGGCGTCCTGGTCGAGCTGGTCCGCCGCCAGGGGACAGCACTCAACGAGGTACGCGAGCACGCGCAGGAGGCCCGCGATCAGGTCTCCAACACCCACACCACGAACCTCCGGGACGACCTCGACCGCGTGATCTCGGGACTCGATCGCGTCCTCACCGGCCAGGCCGAGCACAGCCGGGACATCCGCGAGCTGCGCATCGAGCTGTCCCACGAACGCGCCGAGCGCCTTGCCGTCGCCGAACGGCTCGACTCCCACATCAGCGGCCCTGTCCCCAGGCCGTAATACCGACCCCGCCCCTGTGGCCCTGTCCCGCCGGACAGGGCCTTTCCTATGCCCGAAGGAGACACACCCTGTCTGCGAAGTACCCCAAGGCCGACACCACTTCCCAGTGGTTCGCGAAGAAGTACCCCGGCAACACGATGAAGCCGAACGTGATCGTGCTGCACACCACGGAGGGATCAAGCTTCCCGTCCTACGGCGGCGGCGGCTCGGCACCGAACTTCACCGTGAAGGGCACGACCGTACGGCAGCACTTCGACGCGAACGAGTCCTCGCGAGCCCTTGTGAACGCGAGCGGCGGAGTCGAGACGAACACGCTGAACTGCGTCCAGATCGAGCTGGTGGGCACCTGCGCCAAGGGCGGCCCCGGCCTGTACTGGCCGAGCGCCACAGACGCGGACATGAAGGGTCTCGTCGACCTCGTGAAGTGGCTGACGACCACGTACCCCGGCATCCCGCTCGTGGCGACCTCGAAGCCCTGGCTCGCGTACCCCGCCTCGTACGGCTCCAAGAACAAGCAGCGCATGACCTTCGCCGAGTGGAACAAGTTCCGGGGGATCTGCGGTCACCAGCACGTCCCGGAGAACGATCACGGCGATCCGGGCAACTTCCCGATCTCCCGCCTGATCGCCCTGGTGAAGGGTGCCGGCGGATCGTCCCCGGGCTCCTCTTCCGGCTCGAAGATCGTCGCCCTGAGCGGCGCCGTGAAGCCGGGCGCCACGCACGCCCAGGTCGCCGAGCTTCAGCGGCTCCTCATCAAGGCCGGTTACGGCCCGATCAAGGGCGCGGTGACCAAGTTCTACGGCGCCGAGACGCAGAAGGCTGTGGCCCGCTTCCACGACCGCAACCCGGCTTACCGCAGCGGACTGCACGACCCGCGGATCGGCCCCAAGGGCTTCGTCGCTCTCCAGAAGCAGGCGGGCCGCCGATGAGCAAGCACCGCAAGCCCGTCGCGGCGTTCCTGTCCGCCTTGCCTGTCCGGTACCGCTCCCGTGTCGCGGCAGTCGTCGCGGCCCTGGGTGTCCTGGTCAGCGCTGTGGCCGTGGTCTACGCCGACCGTCCCGAGGTTGCCCTGATCGTGCAGGTGGCCACGTCGCTGGGCCTGGTCGACGGCCCGGATAGCTCCGACCCCGAGTAGCCACCAAGCGCCCCCTCCTGGCCGTCACCGGCTCGCGAGGGGGCGCTTTCGTGCGTTGGGCCTACTGCTTCCCCTCGGCCTTCAGTGCCTCGATCTCGGCGACGGTCAAGCTCTTGGTGCCGGGCGGCCTCGCGGTCGTCTGCTTCGCGGGAGCCTTCTTCGCGGTCGTCCGCTTCGCGGGAGCCTTCTTCGCGGTCGTCTGCTTCGCGGGAGCCTTCTTGGCCGGGGGCCTCTTCGCGGACGCCGAGTTCTGCTCGCGGTGCTCCTGTTCCCGCCGGGCGCGGCGAGCCGAAGATTCCCGCTCCCCCTCCTCCAGGAGTGTGAGGATCTGCTCCTTGATGGCGTCCTCGGGGCTCATCTCTTCCGCCTTCGGCAGCGGACCGAAGACGGCCTCAAGCGGGGCCGCGTCCTCGGCGCACAGGTCGCGCGTCACCTTCTCGCCGTCCTCGACGGTGAGGGTGTAGCGCGTCGCGGGCCGGTCTTTCCTCTTGCACTGATCGCATCCACGCACGGTGATCTTCAGGTCCATTCTGTTTGTGCTCCTCGCCGTACGGGACAGTGGTGAGCCATTGTCCCGTACGGCGATCGAGGCGTCTGTCAGGCGGGGGTGTTGAGCTTCTTCAGGTAGCGGCTGCCGGTGCGACGGTCGCGCCCCATGTGCTTGGCGAGGTTGGGTCCGGTGACCTCCCGCCCGTCAGCGATGAGGGCCTTCGCGGCGGCCTTGATCTCGTCGAGGCTGGGGGTCGGGCGGCCAGGGCGGCGCTTGGCGCGGGCCTTGGCCACCTCGTCCACGGGCGTCACCTCGCCGTCGAGGGTCGGCTGCACGGGCACGGCGGCCGGGTCCTGGTGCTCGTCCTCGACGACCAGCTCGGCTTCCGCCGGCACCTCGCGGGCAGCCCGGATGATCATGTGGGCGACGTGCCCGGCGACGATGCCCGGAACGGTCGAGACGGCAGCGGTCAGCGCCATCGACGACTGCATGAACCCGGCGGCTATCCAGTGGGCGATGATCTGGCCGACCACCGTCATGGCCAGCGCGCCGACCGCGCCCACAACGGCGGTTCCACGGCCCTTTTCGCCCTTCCTGCGCGTCTCGACGAACCAGACGGCGAAGCAGGCGTAGACGCTCATGCAGACCGGCATTCCGGAGGCGACGGTCTCGCTCCATCCGGCGGCGCGGGCGAGCTGGTACTCGCCGGGGGCAGACATGGCGAGCGCGACAGCGAGGACAAGGCCGCCGACGATGTAGGCGGAGCGGGGCAGGCGGGAAGACATGGGTGTCCCTTCAAAGGGGCGTGGCATGGGGAAAGGTCTGGTCAGGCGCGCATGGCGGCACGCGCGGCCTGGAAGGCGGCGAGACCGGCGGCGGTCATGGCAGGCGGCTGGTACTCGGCCTGCGGCGCGTCCTCGGCGATTTCGCCGGTCGTGCAGTCGATCGTGAAGGCGACGCCTGTCGCGCAGCCGCCGCAGATGCCGGTCTCCTGGCCGAAGGGCAGCGGGTTACGGCACTCGGGGCAGTCGCGGATCTCGCGCCACTGGCGCTGGCGCTCTGGCCGCTTGCGGTCGAGGCGGTCGGCGATCAGGCGGGTTGCCGAGTAGATCTTCGCCGGGAGGCCCTGTGTGACGGCATCGGTGATCTGGGTGACCGTGGCGCCACGGTCCAGCCAGTCAGCTACCTGCGGCGCGAGCTTGTTGACCTGCCGGTCGGCGAGGCGGAGCCGGGTGTCGATGGTGCCGAGGCGGCGCAGGATGCGGGCGGCCTCCGCCGACTGCTTGTCGTTCTTGGTGCTGGAGCCCTCCCGCTGCTCAGCCGCACTCGACGCGTCGGCGTTCGAGACCGGCTCAGCGGGAGGGAAGGGAGGGTTCTTTTCCCCGTCCTTTGAAGAGTCCTTTTCCCCGATAGGGGACGTGCCCGCCCTGCGAGTGCCCTTACGGCCGGTGACCGGACGAGTGGGAACCGGGGCAGAGGCCAGGTTCGGCAGCTCGTACACGTCCACGGTGGAGAGGATCTGGTTCGACTCCTCGTCGCGGGCGGTCCTCGTCACCCAGTACCCGAACTCGCGCAGTTCCTTGACGGCCTTGGCCACCGCGGATCGGCCCTGCGGGTAGTTGTCGGACAGTGTGCGGACGTTTTCCTTGACCCCGCTGGGCAGGGAGAGGACGAGAGCGAGGATGCCGCGCGCCGTGTGGGAGAGGCGCGGGTCCTGGATCGCCTTGTTGGCGATCATCACGAAGTCCCGATCGTGTTTCGGGATACGATGGATCTGCATTGGGAGTGCTAGCTCCTGGTGCCGGGCCTCGGGGTGCACCACCACCGCCGGGGCCGCCTTATGTCTGGTTGTTAAGTTATGACCGCTTGCGCAGCGGGCACTAGGTTGACACATGGTGGGCGGATGGGTCAACCTTGATACCGCCCAGGGTGTGAAGGTAAGACCCCGAGTCGCAACCGAAGGAGCATCATGCCCGCCTCGAAGGTCCAAGACCACGCGGAAGTAAAACGCTGGCTCGAAGAGGGCAAGACGTACGCGTGGATCGTGGAGCAGTACAAGGAGGAGTACGACATCGAGACCACCGTCCCGATGTGGTCCGCGTACCGCCGCCGCCACGGCATCGCGCGGCGGGTGACTCGCGACACGGACATGATCCCTTGGAAGATCGCACCTCAGCACATGTTGGAGTATCCGCTGGTCATGCTGCGTGCGGAGGCGCGCTTGAAGGCGGGCGAGGAGCTGAAGGGGCGCGCCGCCTCGAAGCTGGCGAGCTGGAAGAAGATGCTGGAGGAGACCGGTCAGGTCGTGTACTACGACCGCGACACTGAGGACGGGTTCTTCTACGTACCCCGCGAGGACTCCGACCCCGAGGGGGCCCTCATCCGCCGTCCCTCCACCGGGCTGCGCCCGCAGGTTGAGGAGTGATGCACACCTGGGTCCAAGTCCCACCGCCGACGCAGTTACCCCGAGCCCGAGGCTCGGGGTTTTTTCATGCCTTTCTCATGCCCTACTCAGGCTTCGATTAGAACAGAGGTTTACGGGCGACATACCGCCTGTGACCTAGTGTTTTACCTGCTCGTAGATCGCGGAGGGGAAGTGCGATCCGAGCTTCCTAGTCATGCCCCAGGAGGCGTCTTCGGCGCTCCCGCCTGCGTGGGACAGGAATCAGCACCTTGGTACTACCTTAATGAAGAGAGCGACGCCTTGACCGCTACCTGCTTGGCCTTCGGCCATGTCGACCTGGTGAGCGACCCGGAGACCTGGAACTACTCGGTCACCGCTCGCCCTGGCGCCGTACCGGCAGATGTCGCCCGCGCCCTCAAGGCCGCCGAGCCCCTCGGCCTGGAGCCCATCCTCGACGAGGACTCGGAACTCCTGCCGGATGGGTCGGTGCGCATGTGGCTGCACCCCATCGACCCCGAGATCGACCCCTTCGAGACGGAGACCCTGTGCACATCGTCGAACTGACCCCCGCCGTGGACGTGCCCCGCGACGGCTGGGACCGGCCCCTCGTCATCCCTAAGCAGGGCGGCAAGCCCGTTGCCCTGACCCGCACCACAACCTTCATCGACTGCATCGAGGACAAGAGCGCCCTCTCGGGGTGGAAGTCCCGCATGACCCTGGTCGGCGCAGCAAAGCGGCCGGTTCTCCTCGACATGGTGAACCAGCTCGACCCCGAGGACCCCGCCGACAAGCGGAGGCTCGACCGGCTCGCCGAGCAGGCCCAGGACATCTCAGGAGCGAACGCGAAGCGGGAGAAGGGAACCCACCTGCACACGCTGTCCGAGTACGTCGACCGAGGGCAGCCGCTTCCCGCCGGCACGTCGGCGCTCGACCAGCTCGACATGGCCGCGTACATGGGGGCCACGGTGCCGTTCACCGTGAAGGCCGTCGAACGCTTCGTCGTGGTACCCGAGCTGGGGACCGGAGGCACCTTCGACCGCCTCCTGGAGTACGCGGGCCCCGGCCCGGACGGCGAGCACATCGAGGGCCACTTCATCGGCGATCTGAAGACAGGCACCGTGACGTACGGCAAGCTCAAGATGGCGACGCAGCTTGCCGTGTACTCGCGCGGCGAGTTCTACGACCGCACGCGCTTCCCCGTGGACCCGGCCGACCGAAAGGCGTTCGCCGCCTGGAAGAAGCGGGAGGTGCCGGCGGCCGAAGCCGCGGTGGCGTACTCGCCACTGCCCGGCCATGTCTCGAAGAAGTGGGGCATCATCATCAACCTTCCGGCCGGTTCCGGCGAGTGCACCTTGCACTGGGTCGACCTGGAGATCGGCTGGGACGCCGCGCGACTGGCCCGGCAGATCCGCGCCGCCCGCAGCACGAAGGGCGCCATGCTCCCCTGGGTGTCCGGGGTCACATCCGCCGGCACTTGTTAACCTAGATCCTAGTGTTAAGTTAGTTCCAGAGAGAAGGAAGGAAGCAGTGAACGATCACGGCATCACCATCACGATCAAGTACGGCAAGGGTCACGAGGACACCTGGGCGGTCTTCCGGGGAACTCCCGAGACCGTGAGGGGCTGGATCACAGACCACTTCGGCTTCAAGCCCGAGGTGGTCGCCGAACTCACCCTGAGCGAGCTGGTCCTTGAGGCCACGAACATTGCCCACGGGAAGGGCAACCTCGCCGCCTACCTGGGAGCCACGGTCATACCGGCGTCGCAGCTCGACCGCCCCCAGGCGACCGACCCGTGGTCGCAGGCCGAAGCCGCACCCGCCGCACCCGCCGCACCCGCCGCACCCGCCGCACCGAAGGACAGCGGAAGCGCCTGGGCCCTGGCCGAGATCAAGAAGCAGGCCAGCATCGCCGACCTCCAGAAGTTCTGGGCCGGCAACCAGTCCTTCTTCGCCGACCCCGAGGTCATGACCGCCTACAAGGCGCGCGGCAGGGAGTTGCAGGCCGCATGACCCGCCACGCTTCCCGCCTCCTCCCCCTGATCCTCGCGTCCGTCCTCAAGTACGTACCGAGCACCGAACCCCGTCTCGTTGAGACGCACCCCCCGTACCGAACCGAAGGAGAAACCCTTTGTCCCTGAACTTTGTCGACATCCCCAGCACCGGCGGCGGCTGGCTCAAGCCGAACGACGTAAAGGACGCACCCGCCCTGCTGATCGAGGTGAACTCCTACGAGGCCCAGCGCCCCACCCCGAACGGCCCGAAGGACTCCGCGCTCTGCGACGTGACGATCTTCAAGGACAAGGCCGCGCTCGACGCCCTGTCCCCTGAGATCAACAAGGGCATGCGCATCGAGCAGACCCTCCTCGCCCGCGACCTCGCCGGAATGGTGGGCAGCGCCACCATCGTGCAGCTCACCCAGATCCCGCCGAAGCGGCCGGGCGCGTACCCGGCCTGGGTCTGGCGCCCCGTCTCCGACGCCTCGGTCCGCCAGGCCGTCATCCAGTACGCCGAGCAGCGCGAGGCCGCGGTGACCGCAGCCGCCGCCGAGGCCCCGTCCTTCGACTGATCCACGCAAGGCGCCGGGGGCCGGTCACGCGGCTGGCCCCCGCCTCGCGGGTCCGGAGGACCCATGCACCACCCCGTTGATTCCATCCGCCGGCACCTGCCGCACCGAACACAGAGAGGAGTCCGCCCGTGCTGACCCCCGCGAGGTCGCTCGCCCTGCACGCCGAGTCCGGCAAGGAACTCCCACGCGTTGAAGCCTTCGAGGCCCTATACGGCATGGGGTGCCGCCCGCGCCACGGTGAGGTCATCATGATCGCCGGGCGGTCTGGCACACAGAAGTCAGGCTTCGCCCTGTACTGGACCGCCCAGATGGCCTTGCCGACCCTGTACTTCTCCGCCGACATGAGCGCCTTCACCGCGTCCTCGCGGCTCGCGTCGATGATGACCGGCGACACCACGGAGATGGTCGAGGCCGGGATGGCTGCCGGCGGACGCCACCGCACGGAGTACCTGCACGCCCTGTCCGGCCTGCCCTTCACGTTCGCCTTCGGCTCCCCGATCACTTGGGAGGCCATCGACGAGGAACTCGAAGCGTGGGTCGAGCTGTGGGACAACTATCCGAGCTGCCTGGTCTTCGACAACTTGATGGATTTCGCCGAGGCCGAGTCCGACTACACCGCGCAGATGGCCGTGATGAGCGGGCTGACCGAGCTGGCCCGCGCGACCGGCGCGACGGTGATCGTGCTGCACCACGCGAGCGACAAGTCCTGGGAGGCGAAGTCGGACCCCTGGGCCCCGCCATCCAGGGATCAGGTGAAGGGCGGCCTGTCCGAGAAGCCGGAGTTGAGCCTCTCGGTCGCCCTTGACCCGAACAGCCACGAGTACCGGGTCGCCGTGATCAAACAGAGGATGGGGCCCTGCGACCCCACCGCCCGCCGGTACGCGTCGATGCGCTGCCACCCCGAGGTGACCCGGTTCTCCAAGCTGGAGCGGACGATCCCGCTCGCCTCTCCGTCCCAGCCGTGGTCGCCCACGGCCGTCCTCGAAAAGCAGTAGGGGGTTTTAAGCTAGTGCCTGATGTGACCGCCCGGAACAGGGCCAACAAGCGCAAGGGCGCCGCCTGGGAGATCGACTTCAACAAGGCGATGCGCGCGGAGGGCTTCGACATCGAGCGCCTGCGCCTTGCGGGCAAGGACGACGAAGGCGATCAGGTGGTCCGCGAGGACGACGGCCTGTTCACCGTGATCGAGAACAAGAACGCCTCGGCGTTCACCCCCGGCCCCTTCGTGGACGAGATGGAGCGCGAGGTCGCCAACTTCGCCCGCCATCGCGGCATCGATGTACGCAGGGTCGACGGCATCGTGGTGGTCAAGCGGCGAGGCAAGCCCTGGCACCAGGCGTACGTCCTGACCACGGTGGCCCGGCACTTCGGGCTGGACATCGAGTGACCGCCCTGACCTTCGAAGAAGCGGCCGAGCACGAGCGGCTGCTGACCGAGCTGGGCCGCTTCAGCCCGGAGACCGCCGCAGGCGCCGGACTTGAATCGCTCGGATACGACGACGACCAGGGGTGGTTCGTCGGCCGGAGGGCGGCATGAGGTTCGCCCGAGTCGACAACGACCGCCAGGACCACGACGAGAAGCCCACGCTCGAAGCCGTCTTCGAGCACTACGACATCGACTTCAACTCGCAGCGGGCCGCCGGCATGACGCGGTGCCCCTTCCACGACGACGAGACGCCCTCCTTCTCGTGGAACACCGACCGGCAGCTCTGGAAATGCCACTCCTGCGGGAAGGGCGGCGACTCGTACTCACTGATCATGGAAAAGGAAGGCACTGACTTTGTCGGAGCGCGAGCCCTTGCGGCCTCTGTCTCCTTCGCAACGCGAGATGCTGGAGGAAGCAACCGCGGCCTATCAGGCAGCTCTTACTCCGGGCGCCGCGCGGTACCTCCTCGACCGGGGAATCGGACGGGAGGAGGCAGCTACATACCGGCTTGGCGTCGTAGCTGATGACCATCCCTTCCCTGGACACGAGAAGTACCGGCGATGGCTCGCGATCCCGTACCTCGACCGCAGCGGCGGCCCCCTCGCGATCCGCTTCCGCTGTCTTGAGGAGCACGACCACCGGGCCTTCGGCCACGGCAAGTACGCCACGGTGAAGGACGAGCCGCCCCGCATGTACGGGGTCAACTCCATCCACAGGGCTGGGGACACGATCGAAGTCGCCGAGGGCGAACTCGACCGGATCATCCTGGAGAAGGCGGGCCTGCACGCCGTCGCCATCCCCGGAGCCTCGATCTGGCAGGGCCGTCACCGCCGGATGCTCGCCGGGTTCAACCGCGTCCGCGTGTGGGGTGACCCGGACGACGCGGGCGCCGAGTTCACCACCCGGATCTGCCGAGCCCTGCGCCAGGCGAAGGGAATGCGACTCCGGGACGGCGACGTGACCGACACCTACAAGCAGGGGGGCATGGCAGCCCTGCACAACCTGATCAAGGGGGACGAACAGTGACCGAGACCGCCAAGAAGACCGCACCCCGCAAGCCCACCCGCCGCGCCCCCGCGATCGACGAGACGCTTAAGGCCGTGCAGGACCGGGCCGCCAAGATCCCGCCCTCCCTGCCGCTCGTCGGCGGCCGGACGCCCCACCTCGCCGACTATGCCGAGCGATACGAAGCCTGGCTCGCGCACAACCTGCGCCGTGCCGAGAGGGGGGTCGAGGGCACGGACGGTCACCTCCTGGAGCAGGCGTTCGCAGCTCTGTCCGCCGGCACCGACGATGCCCGCCGAACCCGGCTGCTGACCGTGGCCGCGTACGCGGTGCAGGCCGCGCGGGCGCTCGACGAGCGAGGCGCCAGTGAGTGATCCCCTGCCCGGACAGCCCGGACCGACCCTCAACCGTATCTACGAGGAGCTGGAGCCCGATGTGCGGGAGACCGTCGTCCTCCGCCTCCTCGACACCGCCTCCTCCGCCGAGCGCCTGGCGCTCGTCCTCCGCCGCCACGGCCACGCCGTCTCGGCTTCCACCATCCGCACCTACCGCCGCTCACTGCGGGAAGGGTTTTAACCTAGTGCCAGACTCTCTCCTCGACGACCTTCTCTCGGTCCCGACAGCCCCGGCCCCGTCCACGCGGCAGGCTGATCCCGACAAGGACTTCACCCGCCAGATAGAGGTGTCCGGCGACGCTGCCGAGGTCACTGTGCGGGGCCCCGAAGGCATCGACCCGCAGTCGACTGCCGCCGATGTCCTCCGCGCCCACCAGCTCGACCCCGCCGAGTGGGAAGTCACCGGCTTCCGCTCCTCGGAGTGGACAATGGCCAGCGGTGAGCCGGGCGTCTCGGCCCGCTTCTCCTTCGGCCGCCGCAAGGTGCCGGCGGTACTCGAACGCCCGAGTATCGAGGAACTGCTGAAGGTCTTCGACGAGGCGCCGGGCTGGGTGCCCGACAGCCTGACGGGTGACCACACGATGATCGTCGCCATCGGCGACATGCAGTTCGGCAAGATCGACGGCGACGGCCCAGAGGGCACCCTCGTACGCGCGATGCACTGCATCGATCAGGCCGTAGCCAGGCTCGACGACTACCGCAAGCGGTTCGAGATCGAGCACGTTCACCTGGCCTGGCTCGGCGATCACGTCGAAGGCTTCGTCTCGCAGGGCGGCGCGAACACGTGGCGTACTCAGCTCACCCTCACCGAGCAGATACGCCTTACCCGGCGCCTGATGGCCTACGCGATCATCAAGTTCGCTCCGCTGGTCGCACGGCTGACCGTCGTAGCTGTCCCCGGCAACCACGGCGAGGCAGTCCGGCCGGGCGGCAAGGGCGTGACCCGGTACGACGACAGCCACGACACTGACGCCCTGATCTCCGTGAGCGAGGCGCTGACCCTCGCGGGCGAGGAGTTCGCCCATGTCGAGGTGTACGTGCCGGACACGGACGAGCTGACGGTCACCGTCGAGTGCTCGGGAACCGTCGTGGTCCACGCCCACGGGCATCAGTGGCGGCCGGGCAAGCATTTCGAGTGGTGGCGCGGCCAAGCATTCGACAAGACGAGCGCCCTGCACACCGCGGATCTCCTCCTCGCCGCCCATCTGCACCACGAGTTCGTGGACACGGACGGTCCCAGAACTTTCATCCAGATCCCGGCCATGGAGTCCGAGTCGACGTGGTGGAGGCACATGAAGGGCACGCGCGGGGCGCCGGGCCTGATCGTCGCGATCACCAAGGACGGCGAAGTGCCGGTCAAGGAAGTGGTCAGGTGACAGCCGACTGGCGCGTCCTCGACCTGCCCGAGGTCGTGGCCCTCGCGGGCCGGGCAGCCCGCCGCATCGCGGACGGCTACGAGGACACCTTGACCATGGAGTACGACGACGCCCGGCAAGAGGCCCTGATCATCCTGGCGACGAAGCCGGACATGGTGAACGAGTGCCTCGCCGACCCGGACCTCGGCCTCGGCGTCCTCTATCACCGCCTGTTCCTCGACCTCACCGACCGCGTGAAGACCGAGGCGAAGCGCCGCATCCGGCACACCTCCTACGAGGCCGCCTGCGAGGCGGCCGAGAGAGGGCGAGTGTGAGCGGGTACGACCGGCGCTTGGTCGAGCACCTACTACCGGCCGTGTGGGACGTGGAGGCCGCGTACGGCATCCGCAACCCCACGGCCCCGGACGCGGACATGCCGAAGGGGACTGTCGACAAGAAATCCGCCGGCACCCTGTTCGCCCACCTCGCCGACATCCGACGCGGCTGGAAGACGGCCCCCCTGTCCCTCGCCGAGCGGCGGGCGCTGTTCATGCGCTTTGCCCTCGACTGGGACGACATGAGGATCGCCACCCGTGAGGCCGTCACCGACCGGGCCATCCGCTACCGCCTTGAACGCGGCATTGGCAAGCTCGCATCCCACCTCAACGGTGCGGATTACATCGACAGCTACGATGACTTGGAGATCGCGGCATGAGCGAGACCCCGCCCGAGCAGCCTGCGGTGGAGGCGCCGCCGGAGATGGACGTGGACGAGTTCGAGTTCTGGGATGACGCGAGCCGTACCTACTACGAGCGGCAGCCGGACGGCACCCTCATGACTCGCCCGTTCAACGACGAAGAGGTGCAGCAAGTCGAGGACGAAACCGCACTCGATGCCCTGCATGAGGAAGCTCTCGCCGCCATCGACTACCTCGACAAGCGAATTGATCTCTCCCTGGCCTACTTCGCCCTGGAAGCTCCGACCGCAGAGCAGGCGACTGCGCAGATCAAGAACCTGTCCGACCTCGCGGCTTACAGCGGCGGCACCTTGAAGCGCGTGATCAAGGTACTGTCCGTCCTCACCAGCCGGCCCATCTAGCAGGCCCGTCGAACCCGCCCAACTCGCCCATGGCTCCCTTGCGGTCAATTTCGGCTAGCCGGGGAGTGCGGCGGCCGGTCCGCTGCTCGTCGCCCTCATGCCGGCTGAGTAACGTCAACTTCTGCACCCTGGCAAGTCCCGGCAAGTTTCTCGACGCCCCAGTGGTGCATCGTGCAGGATCGGGCACAGAGGGCGACACCAGCCCCATGAGGAGGGCACCATGGCACTGCGCAAGCTGGGCAAGGACCCGAACAGCCCCAACGGCAACTCGCCCACCGTGTACTTGGACGAGGAGACGGACAGGTACCTCGTGCAGGGGTTCAAGGTGGACGAGGAGCGACTCGCCCAACTGAACCTCCCGCCCCATGAAACGGCGGTGGACATACCCCGGTACATGGCGAAGTTCTTCCTCGCCGTCGACACGGACCCCTCCACCGCCAACCTCGACCCGGAGGAGAAGGGTGCCGACCCCAACCTTTGAGGAACTGTTCCGCGACTGCCACAGGACTGCCGTCCATCTGGAATCGCGCGACGCCTACATGAAGTCGGACCCCGTCTTCATCGACTGGCAAGCCGGTGCGACCATCGATCCGGTGGAGCGCTGGGGGCCATGGCTCTCCACCGTCTCGGAGGCCGTATCGCGAGGTATCGAGGTACGACGGGCGCGAATCGTCTCCGTTCCCGTGAGCGAGTACATTCGCTTCGAGTACGAAGTAACGGACGGGCTGAATATCGCGGCGGGTGAGGACGTGCGCTGGCTTTCGCGGCGAGATGCCACGCGCCTATCCTTGCCGGGAAATGACTTCTGGATCTTCGACTCCCGCCTCGTGTACGTGAACCACTTCGACGGAGAAGGCGAGCCTACAGAGCCAGAACTCACAGACGACTCGGAGATTGTGAAGTTCTGCGGAGCTGCATTCGAGTCCGTTTGGAATGAAGCCACACCTCACGCAGAGTTCGAGCCGTACTGAAAATTCGCATAGGATCTTCACCGTAAAATGGAACCGGCATCTTCGAGCGTCCAGGAAGCCCGTAAGTCGCTCGGACGACGCCTCGGAGAGATCCGAAAGTCGGCCGGGCTCACAAAGCGAGCCCTGGCTCAAGGGCTCGGATGGCACGAGTCGAAGGCATCGCGCTTCGAGAGCGGCACACGCGCCCCCTCGGAGCGCGACCTCCGTGCGTGGTGCCACGCGTGCGGCGCGGATGACCAGGCCGAGGACTTGGTCTCTACGGTTCAGGGCATCGAAGGCATGTACGTCGAGTGGCGCGACATGGAGCGCGAGGGCCTCACTCACGCTCAGCGGTCCGCCCTGCCGCTCTGGGAGCGCACTCAGCGTTTTCGCTTCTACTCGCCGTGGCTGATCCCAGGCCCCGTACAGACCGCCTCTTACATCAAGTCGCTACTGATCTCCATTCGCAACCACCGCGGCCTGGTCGACGACATTGACTCCGCGGTTGAAGTCCGCGTCGAGAAGCAGAAGATCGTTTACCGGAATCATCAGTTCTCCATCCTGTTGGAGGAGGACGCCCTCTATCACCGTGTCGGCGGACCGACGGTGCTTGCGGGGCAGCTCGGCTATCTACTCACGGTCATGGCTCTGCCCACGGTGAGTATCGGGATCATCCCGCGCGATATCGAACGGCCTTTCATGCCCGTTGAGGGGTTCTTTCTCTTCGATGATCACACAGTGAATGTCGAACTGGTTTCCGCGCATCTGACTGTCGTGCAAAGGCATGAGGTCGCCATGTACGCCGAGACGTTCTCGGCACTGGCCGGTCTCGCTGTCACGGGACATGCCGCACGCGACATCATCACCAAAGCCGTCGATTCACTCGACTGAGCCTGGCAAGTACGGGCACACTCCTGGAGTTATTGCCGCCATTCCTCCTACCGTTGTGCGCACGGTTCCAAAACGTGCCTGGGAGGGACGTGATGGCGTTGGCAAGTTTAGGCAAGCCCGGGGAACTGGCGCACGAAGGTGGGGGCGACGATGACCCCATTTGCGTCCCGGAAGTGACCTCGTTGACCGATACCGTTCTCGGATTCCGCCTCGGCACGACGACTCGCGAGCAGATGGACCACTACATGCCGCGACTTGCCAGCGAACTGAGCGGCCTTCTCGACACGGACCTCGGCGCCCAAGAGGATGCCGACACGCAGCAGATCGTGCGACAGGCGCGAAAACTGATTGAACTCCCGAACCGACCGACCGCTGAGACGCCGACGTTCGGGACGTTCATCTACCTCCGCGAGATCGCCGACCTCTCCCGCCGGCTGCTGTGGATCTACACCTCCAGGAACGACCTGGAGGCACCGTGATCGGCGAAGACCAGATCATCAAAGAACTGTCCCACTACATATCCAGACACCCCGACGAGCAGATGGGGTTGTTGCCGGTCTACGACGCAGCAGTGGACCACTCGCGACGCCGAACATGCACCCACGACCAACGCTGCCCGATCGTCGTGACGGGGGCCGTCGTCGTGGACGAGCAGGCCCGCATCCTGTGCCTGCGCAATGGTGGCCGCTACGCACTCGCCGAGGCCGAGCCGGAGGACGAGGACGACACTCTGAGCGGTGCCGCCCTGCGCTTGCTGGACGAGCAGATCGGCATCCGGAACGTGTGGACCCATGGCAGTGCCGACAGCGCCTTCCTGGTCGACGTGACCGAGGCGGGTCACCACCATTTCGGCCCCCGCCTCCGTGTCGGCATCCGCTACCTGTTCCGCGCCCACTCCAATGCCGTCTCCTCCTCCGTGATCGAAGCAGGCGGCGCCGCCTGGATGTCTCTGCCCGAGATCGGAGTCGAGGCGGTTAGGCGACGAGTAGAGAGCTTCCTGATCGGACTTTGATGAGTCACCGCCATCAACAACTTGCCTACCTGGCGACCGTCTTCGCGATCGGCGGCGCCATCGTGATCGGAATCTGGAGGGGCTAATGCAGTACGTACAGTGGGGCGAACCGGTGGTACCTCAGGAGTCGCCCCCCGCCCCCGCCGGGACGGTTAGAACGTACAGCCCGCCCGGCGATGTTCATATAGGCGACTTCGTACTCCTCGACGGCCAGTACGAGCAGATACGGGACATGAGGTCGGCCGGCACCACCTCCAGTCGCGTCCTGCACTTCGTCGGCCGTCCGCCCTGGATCATGCGCGAGCCGCGCACCGTCTACCGCCCCATCTGACCAGCCCACTCGGGCTTAGCACCAACCCCCTTCACCGCACGACGTGAGGAACTTCGGCATGCAATTTCGCAAGGTCCACGGAGCGGGTAACGACTTCGTTCTCATCACCAACGCCCCCAGGAATATCGCTACTTGGGACAAGACGGCGGTGCGCCTGTGCGCGAGGCGTACCGGCGTCGGTGCAGACGGTCTGGTCATCAGTCACCCCGCCAAGGACAACCCCGACGTGCTCGAAGTCGCGTGTTACAACGCGGACGGATCGGTGGCCACCATGTGCGGCAATGCACTGCGGTGCGCGGCCTGGGTGGCCTACAGCGACAGTTCGGGAACGAAGGCAACTTCGAAGCTTCGCATGGCGGGCGTCATGCACGAGTCGGTCGTCGCGTCGGACGCCGTATGGGTGACGGCCGAGGTGAACGCGATCGACCCGCGTCTCTTGCAGGTCGCCATCAACGGCAAACCCACATGGTTCGACAGCGTTCATACCGGCACTGAACACGTCGTGGCCGTAGTGAGCGACGTGGACGCCATCGAAACCGAGACGGCGGGACGCGTCGTCCGACACCACCAGCGTGTCGCCCCTGTTGGCACAAACGTCAATTTCGTACAGCGCCTCGGCGACCAAGCCCTCAAGATCCGCACCTACGAGCGCGGGGTCGAGGCCGAGACGCTCTCCTGCGGGAGCGGCGCCGTCGCGGCCGTCGTCATCGCCCAGATGCGCGGTCTCGTCACCAAGAAGGCCGTCAGGGTCCACAACCAGGCCGGGGAGCCGCTCACCGTCCGTCCGCACGAAACCCGTCCGGACCGAGCCGCGTGGGTTGGCGGCCCGGTCACCCACACCTTCTCAGGAGTGATCGCATGACTCTCTTCCTCAGCCCTGAATCCCGTCTCGCGGTCCAGAAGGCCGCCGATGACCTGCGCGAGTGGAGCAACAGCCAGCAGGGCCTCAGTGTCGCCCTGATCTACGGACCCGTATCCGCCGAAGACAGGCTGTACCACTCGAAGTGCCCCGTCGAACAGCGGTCCGTGACCGCCCTCGGCAACGCGCTCGACGAGATCGGCGCGCAGTGGAGCGTCCTGGACCCCACGGAGCCCGAGTTCATCGCGGACCTGACCGCGTACGACGTGGCACTCTCTAACCTCCACGGCCCCTACGGAGAGGATGGTCGATTGCAGGGCCTCCTCGACTACCTGCGCAAGCCGTACTGCGGCAGTGGGGTCGCGGCATCTGCGGTCTGCGCCGACAAGATCCTTTGCAAGCGGGTGATGCTGACGCTCGGCGTCCCCACTCCGGCTTGGCGCGTCTGGTCCGGCGGACCGGCGAACTGGACCGGCCGCCCGGTCATGATCAAGCCTCCCTTCGGAGGATCGAGCGTCGGCATGAGCCTCGTGCGCGAGGCGGTCGACCTGCCCCGCGCCCTGGTGGACGCCGCCGGGGAGGAGACCGCCGAAGTGCTGATCGAGGACTACGTGAGCGGCACGCCGCTGACCGTGGGCTTGCTTGAGCTGCCCGGCGGTACCGTGGTCACCTTCCCCCCGCTGACCACCGAGGCGACCGAGGCCGAGTTCTACGACGCGGACACGAAGCTCGACGTGGATTCCAAGGGTGCCGTCACCGTGCGGCCCGCCGACCTGACGCCAGATGTGCTGTCCAAGATCAATCGGGACGCCCACACGCTCTGGGGCGGGCTCGGCCTACATGGTTCAGCCCGCGTCGACTTCATTCTCACTGAGGACGGTGAGCCGTACGTGCTGGAGGTCAACAGCACTCCCGGCATGTCCCGAGACAGCAACTTCGCGGTCGGGGCCGCGATGGTCGGGCTCACGCACACGGATGTCGTACTGGCGATGCTTCACGAGGCCCTGGCCCGCCGGCCGTACGATGTCCCCCTGCCCGCTCCCGTGTTCTCCGTGCCTACTGCGACGCGGGAGGCTGCCGCCTAGCAGGTAGGAGCCTGCCACTGTGCCGCGCGTCCACGATGTCCCCTTGTGCCGACAGCTCATCGACCCCGCCGAATGGGATCTGTACGGCGGATGGGCGCTGGGAGACCGGATTGAGTGGTCTAATCGGGCGTGCGGCCTAGCCTCGCTCCGGGCGATTCTGATCGCCTACGGACGCGAAGCCCCTACAGTGACCGAACTCCTCAAGCTCGCCGTCAAGCACGAGGTCTTAACCCCGCGTGGAGCCCTTCATGCGGGGCTCGCGAGCCTGGCGCGCGACCTCGGCGTGCCGGCCGCCGCAGAGCCGGTGCCTGCGGAAGACCTGCTCGGGCGTCTCGACAAGGCCCCGCTCGTCGTGTCCGTAACTGAGCAGTTCCCCGTAGACGGACGCAAGGGCGGCCATCTCGTCACTCTTCGCGGCTATGAGGACGGCCCCAGCCCGACGATCCACTTCAGGGACCCATCGGGCTGGGGCCAGACTCACGACCGCGTTCAGCTCAGCCGCTTGTCCGCCTCCTACACGGGGAGGGCAATCACCTTCGCACCCCTAAGCACCGGAGAGGCCCGATGACCAAGGCGGACGGCACCGTCACCACAGAGACAACGCCACAGCCGCAGGGCGGTCGCACCATCGCCGTCCTGGGCGAGATGCTGGAGTTGGGCGACGGAGCCTTGGAGGCTCACCGCAGCGTCGGCAGGATGGCTGGCGAGCTAGGCGTCGACATCGTGATCGGCGTCGGCGGCGACATCGTGAAACAGATGGTCCTCTACGCCGGGGTACACGGAGTTGAGAATCTTGCCATGGTCGCCGACAACAAGACCGCCGCCGACCTCCTTGAAAAGATCCTCCAGCCCGGCGACACGGTGCTCTTGAAAGCATCACGCGGCGGAATGCTGTGGCAGATCGCTCAGCGACTTACCGGGCAGCCCGTCACCGGCTTCTGACCTCTCCGGGACAGCCTCAGGAGGGGCGTCGGAAGACGTATCCTCCTCCGGCGCTTCTTCGGCTTCCTGAGCAGGCTCCGAAGACTCTTGAGTGGACTCGATCGCCTCTGCTCTCACATACCGCGCCGTCAGCGCAGCGTGATCGTTCTCCTGCGCCCTCTGCTCGGTCCGTGCCTCGTAAAGACCCTGTGCGAGCTGCCCGAAGGCGACAGCCGATACAGCGTCCTCGTTTGGCGCCTTGGCCGTGATCGGGTCGGTCAACACTTCGCCGGAGTCACTGTCGATGGCCTGCGTGACCAGGGTGGCAATCTCGCTCTCTATCGATAGCGTGATTTCGGTTGTGACGGTCACGCCCTGCCGTGTCTCCGTCGTCACCGTCACCCTGATCTCGCCCGACTCCTCCGAAACCGAGGGGATAACAAGGCTCGACACCCGGAAGGCCGATCGGCTCCAGCTCTGGAACGGATTAAGCGCGTCCACTAGATCGCCGAGCGCATCGTGATAGTCAAAGTCGCCCTCGGCGGTTGCGGGCGCATCATCGTGCGGGTTGCCGCGATCCGTCTCGTCAGAGGCCGCATTGAAGTCGGGCGCGACTCGGACGGTGGCCTGCGGTCGGCTAGTCCCGCTTCCCTGACCTCCCTGTCCAGCGCCAGCGGGATACCGCTGATCATGTGCTGGTAGGTTACCGAGCGCGACCATGAGCATCGCGTTCAGCCTCGTGGCTCCCTGCCTGACGGAGGCCATTCCAGCCTTCTCAAACGCGTGCATCTCGCTCCGCAAGGAGGCGGGGAGTACGGCCGTGTCGATGACGGCGGTGGCCTCTGCTGCCGTAAGTCCGGCACGCTTCAGCGCGACGATGAATGTGCCGCGTGTATGTCCGCTTATCTTCTGGCCGGATACCTCATCGGGGCCGGTTAGGGATTGCAAGATGGCGGCTGCGCGGTCAGCAGACTTGGGTTCAGGTGTCCGACTCGACGGCAGTTCGTCATTTGCGCTATGGGGCAACCCCGGCGACGGGTCGCCTGAAGACTCGTACGTCATCCGTCCGGCCGAGACGGTAAGGCCCACCAACACAAAGCCCAGCCCCAGTGCGGTCGCGGCGAGCGGGCCGCGACCTTTGGGCTTGATAAGGCGGTGGCGGGACTCGACATCGGCGTCGAGCTGGCGGATCAGGCCGGAGGTGGACATGCGACGGTTCCCTGGCGGTGCGGGTGCTGGCTGGCGGCAGCCAGCGTTCGCACTCTGTTCGAGCACCGGCAGAGGCTGATGTTGGCATACGATCTGTACGTTTAGAATAAATATCCATGGGTAGTCCGCTTACTCCCTTGCGTCACGTAAGCAACCTTGCACCCCATTGCAAAGCCGTACGCGCGTTCTATCGAAGGGTTCCGCTCCGTCCCATAGGCTGACGCCGCAGGTCGGATGGCACATAGGACCCGGAGGCCGGAGGGTTGGAGATCATGACCGAGCGTAGGCCGATCGAGGCATGGCTTACTGATATGGACGGCGTCCTTGTACAGGAAGGCGTCCCCATCCCCGGCGCCGACGCCTTCCTCAAGAAGCTTCAGGGTTCGGGGAAGCCGTTCCTGGTCCTGACGAACAACTCGATGTACACGCCGCGAGACCTGAAACGCCGGTTGGACCTTATGAGCCTCGACGTGCCGGTCGACAACATCTGGACCTCGGCACTGGCCACCGCGCAGTTCGTCGATTCGCAGCGCCCCGGCGGCACCGCCTACGTGATCGGCGAGGCGGGTCTGACCACCGCCCTGCACGAAGTCGGCTACACCATGTCCGACGTGGACCCCGACTACATCATTCTCGGCGAAACGAGGGTGTACTCGTTCGAGGCCATGACGAAGGCTGTGCGGTTGATCAACGCGGGCGCCAAGTTCATCTGCACGAATCCCGATGAGACCGGCCCCTCCGCCGAGGGGCCTCTGCCGGCAACTGGATCGGTTGCCGCACTGATCGCGAAGGCCACGGGCAAGGAGCCCTACTTCATCGGGAAGCCCAATCCGCTGATGATGCGCCACGGGCTGAACAAGATTGGGGCCCACTCTGAGGCCGCCGCGATGATCGGCGACCGCATGGACACCGACGTGCTCGCCGGGCTCGAATCCGGGCTGGAAACGTTTCTCGTCATGACCGGCCTGAGCAGCCGCGAGAGCATCAACCGATACCCCTACGCGCCGACGCATGTCGTCGACTCGATCGCTGATCTGGTCGACTTGATCTGAAGCCGCTGGAAACGCAGAGGGCCCTCCCGCTATCGTGGGGGGGCCTTCTGCGAGGGTGGACCACACGTTTACGTCTCGTCACCGAGGGCGACAAGCCGCAGGTCAGGGCCAAATATGTTTCGGTGGTGCGGGTCTCGCCGAGGATCACGAAGTCGGGGTCGTGGTCGGTGAGGATGTAGCCGACGTCATGCAGCGCGGTGGTCAGCCCGGCCTCGCCGATGACGTACGCGCTGCCGCCGGGCCGCTGCTCGTCCACGAACTGGGCGGTGGCCATCGCGGACGTCCAGATGTTCTCCACCGGCACGTCCAGGCCCAGCCTGGTCAGCCGCGCGTGCAGATCGCGGGCGGTGTAGATGGAGTTGTTGGTCAGCACCAGGAAAGGCCGCTCGGCCTCGCGCAGCTTCTTCAGGAAGGCGTCGGCGCCGGGAATGGGCACACCCTCGTGGATCAGAACGCCGTCCATGTCGGTGAGCCATGACTCGATGGGCCTGCGGTCTGCCATGCGTGCGTCCTCCTGCGGGTGTCTGCCGACGGCTGAGGTGTCCAGGGTAGTTACGTGGGAGGGGTGGCGGGGGCGGGGGGTGTCGGGCCAGGGCTTGTGGGGGTGGTGGCCCGCGGTCGCTGGGGTACGGCTGGCTCAGTGGCGTCTGCGGGTCAGTACCAGGGCCGTGGTGCCGAGCAGGACGAGGAGGGCGGCGATCGCCGCGAGGAGGCCGCGTGGGAGGGGGCGGCCGGTGTGGGCGAGTTCGGCGAGCTGCTGGTCGGGGTCGTCATCGTGATCGTCGTCGTCATCGTGATCGTCGTCGTCCTGATCGTCGCCGGTCGCGGGCGGGGTGGGGTCGACCGAGGCCGGGGGAGCGGTGGTGGGGAGGTCTGTCGCGGCGAGGTCGTCCTCGGCGGCCGGGGTGACGTCTGCCTCCGTGGTGTCGGGGGCTCGGGAGGGGCTGACCGGGGAGCTGTCGGGGTCGGTCGGGTCGGTGGTCCCGCCGGGCTGGTCGGTGCCTGCGAGGTGACCGGGCTCGTCCGTACCCGTGAGCTGGCCGGGCTCGTCCGTACCTGTCGGCCGGTCGGGCTCGTCGGTGGCCGTGCGGCGGCCGGGCTCATCGGTGCCGGTGAAGTGGCCGGACTCGTCCGTTCCCGTGGGACGGCCGGGCTCGGCGGTGCCGGTGGGACGGCCGGGCTCGGCGGTGCCGGTGAGGCGGCCGGGCTCGGCGGTGCCGGTGAGGCGGCCGGATGCGTCCGTTCCCGTGGGGCGGCCGGGTTCATCGGCGCCCACCGGCCGGGCGGGCTCGTCCGGGGCCGTCGGGCGGTCGGGGCGGCTGGACCGGTCCGGCTCGTCCGGCGGTACGGGCCCCTCCGTGCGGGCGGGGTCGCGCGACTCGTTGCGTTCCGGCTCCTCGCCGTCGATGTCGAAGACGTAGTCGCCGGACTCCCCCACCCACTCCCCGTCCTGGCCGCGCCGCTGGACCAGGGCGGCCTTGGCGGTGACGTGGTCGGCGAAGGCGTCGGAGGTGATCATCAGCCGGAACCTGACAGTGACCGTTTTGCCGGGGGCCACCGTGTACCCGGCGAAACCGTCGGCCCCGACCACGCCGACCAGCTCCTGCTGATCGGTGCTCTCCAGCCGGACGGGGCGGCGCCTGCGGCCGTCGTAGAAGTCGAGTTTGGCCTGCGAGGGGCGCAGAAGACGCTCGTCGTCGACAAGGACCACGACCGGGTGAACACCGGCGCACGTCTGCGACCCGGTGCTGACCAGGTCGATGTACCAGGTGCCGGGCGCGCCGCCGGCCCGGTACCCGGCGGGACCGCCGTGGATACGGGTACCGAGCGGGAAGGAACCGTCATCGCCCGCCGCGCACGGGGCCACCGCGGCGGCGGACGACACGGGGGCGAGTGCGGTGACCGCGACCAGACAGAGCGAGGCCGGCACGGAGGCGGACGCGGAGGAGCGGGACAGGGACAGTGACAGGGACAGGGACCGGTGCCGTGAACGGGGCCGAGGCCGAGGCCGGGACAGTGACAGGGGCATCAACAGGTCGGATGACAATCGCATGAGCATATGAACATGCCGGACACCCGGCACAGAGCCCCACGCCACTCCGGCCCACCCCTCAGCTCCGCTCGATCAGTGGACCGGGGCTGCGCCAACCGGCAGCCCCCGCTCAGCCACCCGCCCGCCCGAACAGCGGCGCCAGCAGCAACTGCCCCGCCCCCACGGCCACGGCCCCCTCCCCACCCGGCGCCAGCCGGACCGGGAGCGCCCCTCCGGGCAGCCCCTCACGCCGGGCCCGCGCGGCGAGAATCCCGGAGACCCCCTCGATGTACGCCCCCGGCGCCGCCGCGACGGTCCGCCCGCCGAGCAGCAACCGGTCGATGTCCAGCAGCGCCGCCAGGTTCCCCGCCCCCACCCCCAGCACCCGGGCCGCCTCCGCGGTCTCGCCGCGGCCGACGGCCGCCAGACACAGCGCCTCCAGGCACCCCCGGTCCCCGCACTCGCACAGCGGCCCGTCCAGCTGGATGACCTGGTGCCCGAACTCCCCGGCCCCCGTCCGCGCGCCCCGGTGCACGGTGCCGCCGATCACCAGGCCGGCACCGAGGCCCGTACCGAGGTGCAGGTAGGCGAACGAGCCGTGTTCGCCCCCCGCCGCCAGTCCGAGCGCCGCCGCGTTGGTGTCCTTGTCGACGACCACCGGTACGCCGAGCCGCCCGGCGAGCGCGTCCCGCAGCCCGAACCCCTCCCACTGCGGGAACCCGGTCACCCGGTGCAGCACCCCGCCCGTGTGGTCCAGCGGTCCCGGCAGCGCGACCCCGACCCCGAGCAGCGTCCCGGCGTCGGCGGGGACCTGGCCGCCCAGCACCTCGGCGACCAGCGCGGTCACCTCGTCCGTGACCAGGGCGAGCACCGTCTCCGCGCCGGCGCCGAGGCCGGTCTCACCGCGCCGCTCGCCGACCACGGTGCCATTCAGATCGAGCAGCACCACCCGCAGCTCGTCCCGGTCCAGATGCACGCCCACCGCGTGCCCGGCCTCCGGGACCAGGCGCAGCACGGTACGCGGCTTGCCGCCGGTGGAGGCCCGGCGTCCGGCCTCGGCGGCGAAGCCGTCCTCGCGCAGCCGGGCGGTGATCTTGCTGACGGCCTGCGGGGTGAGCCCCGTACGCTCGGCCAGTTCGAGTCTGCTGATGCCCTCCGGCCCGGCGCCGCGCAGCAGATCGAGCACGAGCGCGGCGTTGTGCGACCGCACCGCGAGCAGATTCGCTCCCGTCGGCGCGCTCCCCGTCCTGTCAGTCCTGTTCACGGGTCCATTCTCCCTGCCGCTTGCACTTTGGCAACAGCGTTACCAAAGTAGGAGGCATGACTGGTACACCCCTCCGCGTCGGCCTGATCGGCTACGGCCTCGCCGGCTCCGTCTTCCACGCCCCGCTGATCTCCGCCACGGACGGCCTCGTCCTGGACACGGTCGTCACCTCGAACCCCAAGCGCGGCCGGCAGGCCCGCGCCGAGTTCCCGGACGTCCGCGTCGCGGCGACCCCCGAGGAGCTGCTCGAGCGCGCCGGTGAGCTGGACCTGATCGTCATCGCGTCCCCGAACAAGACGCATGTCCCGCTCGCCACCGCCGCGATCGAGGCCGGCCTGCCGGTCGTCGTGGACAAGCCGGTCTCCGGCACCGCCGCCGAGGCCCGCGAGCTGGCCGCCCTCGCCGACGGGCACGGGGTGCTGCTCTCCGTCTTCCAGAACCGCCGCTGGGACAACGACTTCCTCACTCTGCGGAAGCTGGTGGCCGACGGCGCGCTGGGTGACGTCTGGCGCTTCGAGTCCCGCTTCGAGCGCTGGCGCCCGCGGCTTAAGGGCGGCTGGCGCGAGTCCGGCGACCCGGCGGAGATCGGCGGTCTGCTCTACGACCTCGGCAGCCACGTCGTCGACCAGGCACTGACCCTGTTCGGCCAGGTCACCGAGGTGTACGCCGAGACGGTCGTCCGCCGGGACGGCGCCGAGACGGACGACGACACCTTCCTCGCCCTGACCCACGCAAGCGGCGTCCGCTCGCACCTCCACGTCTCCGCCGCCACCGCCCAGCTCGGCCCCCGCTTCCGGGTGCTCGGCTCGCGCGCCGGCTTCGTGAAGTACGGCCTGGACCCGCAGGAGGCGGCGCTGCGCGACGGCGCCCGCCCCGGCACCGAGACCGCGTGGGGCGTCGAGGAGGAGTCGCTCTGGGGCCGCCTGGGCGCCGGCGAGTCCCCGGTCACCGGCGGCGGCACCGCCGTCCGGACGCTGCCCGGCGACTACCCCGCCTACTACGCGGCCGTGGCCGCCGCCGTCCGTGGTACCGGCCCCAACCCGGTGACCGCGCTGGAGGCCGCCGAGACCCTCGACGTACTGGAGGCGGCCCGCCGCTCCGCCCGCGACAAGGTGACGGTGACCCTCTGATGACGCAAGCACAGGACGCCTTGAGCGTGGCGGAGCTGGAGGCGCAGGAACAGCGCCTGGTCTTCCGTACCTTCACCCACGACGACGCCTGGGCGCTGGGCTCCCTCCTGGTCGAGCTGGGCCGGGAGCGGCAGGCGCCGATCGCCGTCGGCATCCACCGCGCGGGCCGGCAGCTCTTCCACGCGGCACTGCCCGGCTCGACCCCGGACAACGACGCCTGGATCGCCCGTAAGCGCCGGGTCGTGGAGCGCTACGGCTCCGCCTCCTACCTGGTCGGCTCGCGCTTCCGGGCCAAGGGCACCACGTTCGAGGACTCCTCCCGGCTCGACCCCGACCTGTACGCGGCGCACGGTGGCTCCTTCCCGGTCACCGTGGCGGGCGTGGGTGTCATCGGCTCGGTGACCGTCTCGGGTCTGCCCCAACTGGAGGACCACCGCCTGGTGGTGGAGGCCCTGGAGCGGTTCCTCGGCGAGTGATCCCCGCGCGGCTCCTTCCGGTCGGGCCCGGCGTGCACGACGATCGTTCGTGCACGACATCCAGCCGGAGGGAAAGATTCCGATGAGCGACTCGACGAGCAGGAGCATCTCCAAGGCGGAGATCGGCCGGTACGGCGTCTGGAGCATCGGCCTGCGCAACGAGGACCCGAGCCGGCGCGCTGAGATCGGGGAGGCCGCGGCCGAGCTGCAGGAACTCGGCTACGGCACCGCGTGGCTCGGCGGCTCCAGCGCGCCGGTCAACGCGCTGCCGCTGCTGGAGACGACGACCGGCTGATCGTCGGCACCAGCATCCAGAGCATCTGGCAGCACGACTCCAAGGCCGCCGCCGCCGGTTACTTCGAGGTGGACGCCCTCCACCCCGGCCGCTTCCTGCTCGGCCTCGGCATGAGCCACGCCAAGCTGGCCGAGCAGTACCACCGGCCCTTCACGGCCCTCGTCTCGTACCTCGACCAGCTCGACAGCGCCGGTGTGCCGCCCGACCGCCGGGTGCTGGCGGCCCTCGGCCCGAAGGCGCTGACGCTCTCCACCGACCGCGCCCTCGGCGCGATCCCCTATCTCACCACCCCCGAACACACCGCCGAGGCACGCGAGATGACGGGTGCCGAGCCTCTGCTGGCGCCGGAGCTGGGGGTGGTGCTCGAGACGGACCCGGCCCGCGCCCGCGCGCTGGCCCGTGAACACCTGGCGATGTACCTCACGCTGCCCAACTACACCAAGAACTTCCTGCGGATCGGCTTCAGCGAGGAGGATCTGCGTGACGGCGGCAGTGACCGGCTGATCGACGCGCTGTACGCCTGGGGCGACGACGACCGCGTCCGGGACACGGTGAACTCCTTCCTCACCGCGGGCGCGGACCACGTCGCCCTCCAGGTCGTGCATGAGGGTTCCCCGGAGGACCTGCCCCGCGCGGCCTGGCGGAAGCTGGCGGACATCCTCCTCTGACCCCTCCGCCCCCTGGCCGCCGGTCATGACAGCACCGCCCGCTCCACCGCGCTCACGGTCGTGCTGGTGACGACGTAGAGCGCGGCGGCCAGGGGGACAACGGCGACGGTGACCAGGGTGAGGAAGGACAGGAACGGGGCCGCCTTGCCGACCACGCCGAGCCCCGGTACGGCGTCGGCCGCCGGGGCCGGGCTCCCGGCCGCCGTCCGCCTGGCCCGCAGGCAGTTGACGGTGGCGACGGCCGCGACGACGGCGAAGAGGACCAGGTAGACCAGGCCGGCCCCGCCGAAGACCCCCCCGCCCACCGCGTCCGCCCAGTGCCCGCCGAGCGGCGCGGCGAGCAGGTCGTGGCCGAGCAGGCTGTTGGGCTTCTCGCCGATCGTGGCGCTGGAGAAGAGGTGGTAGAGCAGGTAGAACACCGGGAGTTGGAGCAGTACGGGCAGCAGGCCGGAGAACGGGGAGACCCTCGCCTCGGTGTGCAGCTCCAGCACCGCCCGCTGGAGCCGCTCGGGATGCCGGGCGTGCCTCTCGCGCAGCTCGGCGATCCTGGGTTGGAGCGCGGCGCGGGCCCGCTGCCCCCGGGCGGCGGCGCGGGCGAGGGGATGGGCGGCCAGCCGTACCAGCGCGGTGAACAGGACGATCGCGGCGGCGGTCGCCGAGGCGTGGAAGAACGGCTGGAGCAGATCGGCGAGCTGCTCGACCAGGCGGGCGAAGACGGACATGGGTGACCCTCCGTACGGGGTGGCGTCGTGCCGGGTGCTGGACGCGGCCGGAAACGGCCGCTGGCAGGACGACCCGCGCGGGCGGGGCTGACAACGGGTGGTGCGGCCCTACGCGCAGGTCGTCGGCAGGACCCGGCCGGGCGCCCGGGGGCGGCGGCGCCCCCGGGCGTCGGGGTCGCGCTGCGCCAGGAACGCCGTACGGCGGGCCCTGTCGCGTATCGCGGTACGGACGCGCGTCGGCGGGACGGCGGGGACGCGGCGGGCGGCGAGGAGCGAGCAGAGGGCGAGGGCGGTGCCGGCGGCGGTGGTCGCGGCGAGCGCGACGGCGGTGGTGAGACCGCCCGACCCGAGCAACGCGGCCTGGAGCAGCACCAGCTGGACCAGGACGAACAGCGGCAGCAGGGCACGCAGGACGACGAACCGACCACTCACCACGGACCCCACCCCCCTTCTCGCGTCCCCCACCCCCATGGCCACGGGCTGTACAGGCCCGCTCACCCCGTACAACGCGGGGTGTGGCGAGCCGGTTCCCGATCTTCGCCGGGAGTTGGAGAAATCTCCTCCTCGGCCGCCCTCCTGCGCTGTCACCCCTCGGCAGTACCGTGTCACCCATGCGCCCCGACACGCCTGCCGAGAACGTCGACCACACCGCCGAAGCGGCACGCCTGGAGCGGACCGCCGGCCTGTACCCCGAGGACGCGGAGGCCCTGCTGCTGCGCGCCGCGGCCCACCTGGAACTGTCCGGCGCCCACCCCGAGGCGACCGCGCTCTACGACCGCCTGCTGTCCTCCGCCGGTCCGCTGGAGCATCCGCAGCTCGTCCGCGCCCTGAAGGCGGCCAACCTGTGGGAGTACGGCCACGAGGCCGAGGCGCGGGCGATCATCGACGGCATCCGCGCCGGCGCCCCGCGGGAGGCGGCGCCGTGGGTGATCGTCGCGGAGGCGCTGGAGTCGCACGACGAACTCCAGGCGGCGCACGAGACGTTCCACGAGGGCGCGGTCCTGCTCCTGACGGACGTGCCGGAACCCCCGTACGCCACGCACCCCCTCCTCTTCGGCCGCCACCGCGTGCGCCGCATGCTGGGCCTGCCCCACGACACCTGGGACGCCCTCGCCGACACCCTCCACACCTCCCCGGTCTCCCTGGACGAACTCCACGACCCGAAGCGGGTCTGGTCCCTCGGCTCGGAGAACCCGGCGGAACTGGAGGCCGAACTCTCCCGCCTCCGAGCCGAGCTCTCCACGGCCCGCGAGGCCCTCTCCCGCCCGTACCCGGTGGCGGTCCTGCACTGGCCCTCTCCGGAACTGACGGAACTCGTGACGGCGTACCCGGCCCTGGAGTCCGAGTACCCCTCCCACCCCGCCCACCTGGCGACCATAGAGACCTCCCTCCGCGAACTCTCCACCTCCGGCACCCCCAACCTCGGCATCGTCACGGGCACGGTCCCCTCCTACGAAGCCTTCGCCGCCTCGGAGGGAGCCTCTCCGACAGACCCCGCCCTGCTCCCGCAGTACGCGACGACGCTGGCGGCCCGGGGGTTGGCGGTGACCTGGCCGCCGGGGCGGGGGGATGGGTGTTGGTGTGTGAGTGGGCGGGATTATGCGGAGTGCCATGGGGCGAGGTAGGGCGCGCCAACCACCCCTTCGACCGTTGTCAGTGCTGGCTGTTACAACTAAGCGACATTGACGGGCACCTGAGGGGGTTGCAGTGGCAGAGGCCAAGGGACCGGCAGAGCCGGTTGCTGGGGTGTACGAGAAGCTGATCACTCAAGACGACCAGCGTGGGCTCGCGCAGCTTGAGGCTCAGGGCTGGAAGGCCATTAACACAGAAGTCAGTGCGGAGTCCACGCCTCATGTGCTTGCTCGGCACATCGGCGCAATGGTCACCCAGAAGCTCGCCGAGCTCCCATCGGACCAGCGGGTGCCGTTCGCTAACGAGCTCCTGGCAGCCCTCGCTACCAAGAGCACGCCCGAAAGCGAGCCGCAGCCGGTCAGCGCTCTCATCGAGGGCCCGCAGCAACTGCTCGCGCTTGCCAAGCAGGAAGCTCCGGGGGCCTACTCCGTCCGACCGCTAACACCACTGTCCGAGGCATCCCTATTGACGAATTCCCCGGAGGATGTGAGCCTCGGCACCGAGCTTCGAGCCGAACTTGCTACCGCGGACCGCATTGATCTGCTGTGCGCTTTTGTGAAGTGGTACGGGATACGAGTCCTTGAGGATGCCCTGCGCGCAGCTAAGGAACGCGGTGTGCCGATCAGAGTCATCACCACCACATACATGGGTGCCACGGACCGCCATGCCCTGGACCGCCTCGTACGAGACTTTGGCGCCACCGTGAAGGTCAACTACGAAATCCGCTCCACCCGGCTGCATGCGAAAGCATGGCTATTCCGCCGCAACACAGGCTTTGACACGGCGTACGTGGGAAGCTCGAACCTCTCTCGAGCCGCACTGCTCGACGGGCTCGAATGGAACGTGCGCCTGTCATCGGTAGCCACGCCGGCCGTATTGGACAAGTTCGAGGCAACCTTCGACGCGTACTGGAATGACACCGCCTTCGAGACATACGACCCTGACCAGCACGGTGCGCGCTTGGACGAAGCTTTGGCGCAAGCGAGCGGCACCAGCTCCGGCAGGGATCTGAAGATCAACCTTTCTGGTCTCGAGGTACGCCCCTTCCCGCACCAGCGGGACATGTTGGAACGCCTCACAGTCGAGCGGGAACTGCGTGGGCGCCACCGGAATCTCCTCGTTGCTGCCACCGGCACTGGCAAGACCGTGATGGCCGCCCTTGATTACCGCGGCTTGCGTAAGAACTTCGAGGGTGGTCAGCCGCGTCTACTCTTTGTCGCCCACCGCAAGGAAATCTTGCGGCAGTCCCTCCGTACATACCGCGAAGTGCTCGATGACGGGTCGTTCGGTGAGCTTCTCCACGGCGGCCAAGACCCGCGCGAGTGGAATCACGTCTTCGCCAGCGTTCAGTCCCTCAATGTGCAGCGTCTGGAGCAGCTGGCTTCTGACCACTTCGACATTATCGTGATCGACGAGTTCCACCATGCCACCGCGTCTACGTATCGACGAGTGATTGAGCATTTCGCACCCCGGGAGTTGCTGGGGCTGACGGCCACTCCCGAGCGGATGGACGGACGCAACGTCCAGGATGAGTTCTTTGATGGCAGAATCGCTGCCGAGATGCGCCTCTGGGAGGCGTTGGAGAATGACCTCCTCTGTCCCTTCCACTACTTCGGCGTCCCCGATGGCACGGATCTGACGAACCTGAACTGGCAGAAGGGTTCGTACACCGACCAGGACCTCGACAAGCTCTACACGGGCAACCATGCTCGCGCTCGGATCGTGGTGAAGCAGATCCAGGACAAGGTCTCTAACCCCGGCGCCATGCGCGCGCTTGGCTTCTGCGTCACCAAGGCTCACGCGCATTTCATGGCGGGTTTCTTCCGCGAGGCCGGCTTCCAGGCTGTAGCGCTCGACAGTGACTCTTCCCCGGACGCACGCGCCCAGGCCCTTGCCGATCTGCGTGACGGCAAGCTTCAGGTGATCTTCTCTGTTGATCTGTTCAACGAGGGTCTCGACATCCCCGACGTGGACACTCTGCTCCTGCTCCGCCCGACCAACAGCGCTACTGTCTTCCTTCAGCAACTGGGCCGAGGGCTGAGGCGTACCGAGACCAAGCCGGTACTGACCGTCCTCGATTTCATCGGACAGCACAGGGCCGAGTTCCGGTTCGAGGAGCAGTTCCGAGCTCTGACCAACCTGACCCGGAACAGACTGGTCGATCACATCGAGCACGATTTCCCCCAGCTCCCATCGGGCTGCCAGATCATCCTGGAGGGGAAGTCCAAGGAATTCGTCCTCGATAATATCCGCACCCAATTGGGCGCCACGGTAAAGACCCTGGTCAAGGAGGTGAAGTCGTACCACACACCTCGTCTGGCCGACTACCTTCGAGAAAGTCGGCGCGAGATCAAGGAGCTCTACAAAAGCGACAACTCCTGGACCACGGTGTTGCGTCGCGCTGGGTTCCTGGAAGAGGCCGCACCCCCTGCCGAGGCTGCACTGCTCAAGCGAGTCCACGCGTTCCTGCATGTTGACGATCCGGAGCGCGCGGACGCCTATCAGCGACTGCTCCAGGACGACGCCCCGACTTACGGGGAGCTGAGCCCCCTTGATCAGGCTTACGCTCGCATGCTGTTCTTCAACATTTGGGACAATGCTGGCGGTTTCACCAGCTACCAAGACGGCCTAGAGTCGCTGCGCCCGCTGAAGGAGTTCCGTGACGAGCTGCGCCAGCTCCTCACCTACGTGATGGATCGGGCTGATCACTTCCCTATCTCGCTGGCCGGGCGCCTGGGAGAGGTACCACTGAAGGTACATAGCGCCTACAACCGCTCGGAGGTCCTCGCTGCCCTAGGTGTCGCTCGCTTCGGCGGACAGATGCCGCGCTCCTTCGCACAAGGGGTGCAGTGGGTCGATGAACTGCAAACGGATGCCCTGCTCATCACTTTGGAGAAAAACGAGAAGGATTTCTCTCCCACTGTCAGGTACCGGGATTACGCGCTTAGTCCGACCCGATTCCACTGGGAGTCTCAGAACGCTACCTCTGAGGATTCTCGAACGGGTAAGCGCTACCAGCAACACCAGGCACTGGGCACCGAAGTCCTCCTTTTCATGCGCCGGTACAAGAACACCGACATAGGCAAGTCCCAACCCTGGATGCTGCTGGGACCGGCCACGTACGAGGCCCATAACGGAAGCAAGCCGATGGCCATCACCTGGCGCCTCAAGCATGAACTGCCGGCCGACGTATGGACGTATTCGGCAGTCGCTACGGCGAGCTGATCCGTACACCCTGAACCGCGGCGAGGAGCCGGCTGGTCCGGGCGGCACCCGTCGCAGGGAAGTCATGGTGAGGACTGAGGTCGCGTTCAAGCGGGCCGTCGTCGGTGTTGCGTCTTCAATTTTCAGGCCACGAGCCCTTGTTCCATGCCCCTCCTTGCAAAACGCAGCAGTGCCCGGCACCGTAGCGGTCCGGGCATTACTGCGTCCGAGAGCGAGCGACGGTTACGCCAACTTGAACTCGCCGGCCTCGACGCCAGCCAGGAATGTGCCCCACTCCTCCGTGCTGAACACGAGCGCTGAGCCGTGGGGCTTCTTGCTGTCACGCAGCGCGCGGGCGCCAGCGGGGAGCACAGCCACTTCGACGCAGTTGCCGTTGTTGCCGGAGTAGCTCGACTTCACCCATTCCAACCCGGCAGCCGAAGCGATATCGATGTTTGGCTTCATCAGCCTTGTTCCATTTCTTTGAGGGCGTCATAGATCAGAGCCCGCGACTTGCTGACGTTGGCAGCTGCCATGTTGAGCCGCCGAAACAGGGTGGTATACGTCTCCACGTCGGCAGCATCCTCGTAGTAGAGGGTGCTGGTGGGCGACTCGGTGTACACCACGTCGGTCTCTGCACTGGTCGGGAAGCTCATGATCACAAACGGCCCGAACAGGCAGGCGTTCATCGGGTCTTCCCGCGGCAGGATTTGCAGCTCGATGTTCTGCTTCTTGCTGTCCTCGATGAGGGCTTCTAGCTGGGTCTTCATCACGTCGGTGCTGCCGACGCGGTGGTGCAGTACGTTCTCAGTAACAATCACCCAGAGCTGGAGCGGGTTGTCCCGCGTCAGAATCGCACGACGCTCACGCCGCACGTTGATCTGCGCCTGCACGGCGTCTTTCGTGGCGTCGGGAGCTTGCAAGCGGATCAACGCCTCGGTGTACTCCGGCACTTGTAGCAGGCCCGGCACCAGGTTGGTCTCGACGTTGTAAAGCTCGCTCGCGTCCCACTCGACCGCTGCGTACGCCGCATAGGCCGGGTCAACCACGTTGAGGTAGCGGCTCCACCACCCCTTTTGCTTCGCCTCCCGGCTCAGCTTCTCAATGGCAGCCCGCTCGGTCGGGTCCGTGACGTTGTAAGCGTCCATCAGGGCGCGGAGGTCGGGCAGGCGAATGCCAGACTGGGCGTTTTCGATGCGGCCGACCTTTGATTCGGCTGAGCCGAGCACCTTCGCGGCGTCGGCGTGGGTCAGCCCGGCGGCCGTCCGCAGCTCGCGCAACGTCCGCGCCAAACGTCGTTGACGGAACGTCGGGTTGTTGTTGATCGGCACGTTCGGCCGCCTCCCCTACTCCTTTATGCACGTCAAGTGTGCCGTTCACGCACGGTGAGGGCAACAAGGGTTCGACCCCTACCAAAGTGGGGACTTGACACTTTGGTAGGTCCACGGTGCACAGTACCCATAGTGTCGATGCGTTCACGGAACGCGGCGACCGATGGCAACACCCTTGGCACACTGGACCCATCCGAGGGGATCGCTTATGGCCGAAACCAGGTCAGAGCAGGCACAGTACCGACGACATCGATCAGCCGTGCCCGGCGCCCGCGCTAAAGCACGAACGGTTGCCTACTGCTGGGACTTACCCCAGATCGCTACCTCTCTAGAGTGGGTAGTCACCGAATTGGTCACGAACGCTATCGTGCACGGACGTGCAGCTCGCGGAAGTCGCGTGGTGGTGACCTATCACCTCGAAAATGATGTTCTCCGGGTGGACGTACGCGACTGGGCCAGCGGAAGTCCGCACATGGCGCCCTCGCCGGCGTCCGCTGGTGAGCTGCCTGAAACCGGCCGAGGCATCCAGGTCGTAGCAGCGCTCGCCGTCGACTGGGGTGTGACGCTCAAGGTGATCGGAAAGAGCGTCTGGGCCGAGTTGGCTGTCACTTCACCGGGCGGTGATCACCCGTGATCGTCGCCAACACTGCCGGGAACACGCTCTACGTCGCCAGCCTTCATCTGACAGCCGTCGCAAGCGCTGTTCCTGTCGGCCGCGCCTTTGTACGGCAAACACTCGGTCACTGGAACCTGCACGACCACATGGACGACGCCGCACTCGTCGCATCTGAGCTGCTCACTAATGCGGTTGAGGCCACTGGCTTCCCCCACCCGAACCACCCGGCCTGGCAGGTCAGCGCCGAGCACGTCATAGCCGTGCAGCTTCGGGCCGTCGATGACGTATTGCACGTCGAGGTCTGGGACCGCAGCGCGAAGCTGCCGACCATGCGAACTCCTGCCGCGGACGCCGAGGGCGGACGCGGCCTCCATCTCATCGAGGCGCTAGCCGAACGGTGGAACGTCTATCGACCGCCGGCTGGCGGCAAAGTCGTCTGGGCGCACCTTGCGCTGACGGCTCCGCCCGCGCCACCGGCCAGCGTTCACCTGCCGTTTCGGCGTGTACGCGGCGCGACGAACCCGCCTTCCGGCCCGGTGGCCGAGCAAGCATCGACCGCCCTCATGCAGCGCGTCCTTGTCGGACTGCGCGAAAGCCTCCGACCAAAGAAGGACGCATCATGACGACCAAACCCGTCGCCTATGGATACATGCGCGTGCGCCAGGACACGCGAGACACCGACCTCCGAGCGATCGAAGAGAAATTCAAGCGGTACGCCGAGCGCAATGGCTTCGAGCTGCGGGCGATCGTGGAGGAGGACGACGGCGTGCTCAAGCTCGACCGCTTCGTGCACACGGTTCGTCAGGAGAACGTCGCTCACGTCCTGGTGGCTTCGCTGGACCAGATCAGCACTCAGCCAGCGGTGCAGGCGGTACTGGTACAGCTCATTCAGGCGGCGGGGGCAGCAGTGCACACCGTGCGTGCGGAGCAAGCTGACATCGCTAACACATAGGAGACCTTGCGCCGCAAGCCGAATGAGGTTGTCCCGCTGATGCTCAGCTGGCAGGGCAATTCACGCGGCTTGATGATGTGAAACCGCTTGCGCCTTCGTTGGGACAGCGAGGCGCAGGTGCGCCTCGATCGGCGGGGCATGGAAAGGCTTTCGACCACTTCGAGGTGGGTGACCCGGTCGCCGGGCGTTCGGCGGCGCGCGTTAGCCTCGGCAGCGGACAAACCGAACAACGGCATACGGGACGACAGGAGACAGAGATGGCCAAGGTTCCTGGCGCGGCTATCGCCGCCACCGGCCTCATCGTCGGATATGGCACAGCCCGCTGGACCAAGAAGCGCCCGCTCGGTGGCGTCGTGCTGGCCGCCGCCGGGGTCGTTGCCGCTCGGGAGTGGCGTGCGCGGGCCGGGGTTCCGGCGGCGGCGGCGCTGAGCGGGGTCTATGTCGCCGGGTTCGCCGGGTCGCATCCGCTGGCGAAGAAGGTCGGGGCCTGGCCGTCCGTGTTCGGGGTGGCCGGTGCTGTCGCTCTCGCCTCGTGGGCGGTAGCCGACCGGCGGGGCTGAGCAGGGCGGGTCCGTCCGACGTACGCGGACGGCCCCGAGTTCGCTACCTGACCCCCACCCCCTTCTCCTCCGCCCCCGCCGAAGACGACAACGGCGTAGCCACGTCCTCCAGCGAGCGTCCTTCCGCCCGTACCGCCAGCGCCGCCGCCACCAGCCCCGCCGCGCACATCAGCGCCGCGCCGATCTGGAAGGCGAGGACCGTGTCGCCGACGCGGCCCGTGCCGGTGAGGTCGGCGAAGAGGAGGGGGCCGCTGATGCCGCCGGTCGCCGTGCCGAGGGCGTAGAAGAAGGCGATGGACATGGCCCGCGTCTCCATCGGGAAGATCTCCGAGACCGTCAGATAGGCGCTGGACGCGCCCGCCGAGGCGAAGAAGAGGACCACGCACCAGCAGGCCGTCAGGGTGACCGCGCTCAGTGTGCCCCGGCCGAAGAGCCAGGCCGTGGCGAAGAGGAGGACACCGGACAGGAGGTACGTCGAGGAGATCATCACCCGTCGGCCCACCGTGTCGAACAGCTTGCCCAGCAGCAGCGGGCCGAAGAAGTTGCCGACCGCGATGACGGCGAAGTAGTAGCCGGTGTGGTCGGCCGGGATGTCGTAGAAGCGGGTCAGGATGGCGCCGAAGCCGAAGGTGATCGCGTTGTAGAGGAACGCCTGCCCGACGAAGAGGGAGAAGCCGAGCACCGCCCGCCTGCGGTAGCGGCCGAAGACGGTCCGGGCGATCTCGACGAACGTCACGCTGCCGCGCCGCCGGATCTCCAGCCGGCCCTCCGGCGCGGGCAGCGGCTCGCCGCGCTCCTCCTCGATCTTCCGCTCGATCCCGGAGACGATCTCCTCCGCCTCCCGCTCCCGCCCGTGGATCAGCAGCCAGCGCGGGCTCTCCGGGACGTGCCGGCGTACGAGCAGGATGACGACGGCCAGTACCGCGCCGAGCGCGAACGTCAGGCGCCAGCCGATGTTCTCCGGCAGGAAGGCAGTGTCGAGGGCCAGGATGGAGAGCAGGGAGCCGCCGACCGCGCCCAGCCAGAAGCTGCCGTTGATCATCAGGTCGACCCGGCCGCGATAGGCCGCCGGGATCAGCTCGTCGATCGCGGAGTTGATCGCCGCGTACTCGCCGCCGATGCCGAAGCCGGTCAGGAACCGGAACAGGAAGAACCACCACGCCTCGGTGGACAGCGAGGTCAGCGCCGTCGCCGCGAGATACACCGCCAGCGTGATCATGAACAGCTTGCGGCGCCCGAAATGGTCCGTCAGGCGGCCCCAGAACAGGGCGCCGACGCACGCACCGGCCACGTACAGCGCGGCCGCGGTGCCCGTGACCTGGCCGGAGCTGATCGACAGACCGCTGCCGGGCTCGGACAGCCGGCTCGCGATGTTGCCGACGACCGTGACCTCCAGGCCGTCGAGAATCCAGACCGTGCCCAGACCGATCACGATCGTCCAGTGCCAGCGGGACCACGGCAGGCGGTCCAGCCGGGCCGGGATGTCGGTGCTGGTCGTCCCGCCGGCCTGTGGCGGCGTCCCGGACTCCGCGCTCATGGACACCCCTCGCTCATCGGCACCCCTTCGTCGTCGAAGGACGAGTTACGGGTGCCCGTCCCGCGTGTTACGAGACCGGGCCGCCCGCAAGGCTCACCCAGGGGGACGGCCACTCAGCCCACCACCCTCACCCCGCAGGCGGAGCCCTTCGGCCCCCGGGCTCACCCCTGGAGGCGAGCCGCCCCGCCCCCGGGCAGACCCCGCAGGACACCCCCTCAACCCCCCAGCGCCCGCGACACCGTATAGATCACCAGCCCCGCCAACGACCCCACCACCGTGCCGTTGATCCTGATGAACTGGAGGTCACGCCCGATGTGCGCCTCGATCTTGCGGGTGGTGTGCTCCGCGTCCCAGCCCGCCACGGTCTCGGTGATCAGGGAGGTGATCTCCTTGCGGTAGGACGTCACCACGTGGACGGCCGCGCCCTCCACCCAGCGGTCGACCTTGCCCTGCATCTTCGGCTCGGTCGCCAGCCGCTGCCCGAGCGAGAGCAGTCCGGCCCGCACCCGCGTCCGCAGCTCGCTGCGCTCGTCCTCCGCCGCCGCGACGATCATGGACCGTACGGCGGTCCACGCGGAGGCGATCAGGTCCTGCACCTCGTCCCGCGCCAGCACCTCGCTCTTGAGCCGCTCCACCCGGGCCCGGGTCTCGGTGTCGGACTGGAGGTCGGAGGCGAAGTCCGTGAGGAAGCGGTCCAGGGCCGCCCGCGCGGGGTGCGCCGGCATCTCCCGCATCTCGGTGACGAAGCGCAGCAGTTCCTTGTAGACCCGGTCGCCGACCTTGCGGTCCACGAAGCGCGGGGTCCAGCCGGGCGCGCCGCCCTCGATGGCCACCATGACGTCGTCCCGGTGCCGCTCCAGCCACTCGTGGGCGCGGCCCACCACCAGGTCGACCACCCGCCGGTGGCCGCCGTCGGCGACGATCCGGTCCAGCAGCTTGCCCACGGCGGGCCCGATCTCCCGCGCGTCGGCCCGCCGGGTGATCGCCTCCCCCACCACCGCCTGGACGTCCGAGTCGCGCAGCACGGTCAGCGCGCCGCGCAGCGCGGTGGCCAGCTCACCGGTGACCCGGTCGGCGTTCTCGGGCCCGGCCAGCCAGTCACCGAGCCTGCTGCCGATGCCGACGGCGGCGAGCCGCTGCCGTACGACGTCCTCGGAGAGGAAGTTCTCCCCGACGAACTCGCCCAGGGAGACGCCCAGTTGGTCCTTCTTGGTGGGGATGATCGCGGTGTGCGGGATGGGCAGGCCGAGCGGGTGCCGGAACAGCGCGGTGACCGCGAACCAGTCCGCGAGCGCGCCGACCATCCCGGCCTCGGCGGCCGCCGCCACATAACCCGTCCAGGGGCCCGCCCCCGAGTGCCCGGCCCAGGTGGCCAGGGCGTACACGACCGCGACGAGCAGCAGCAGTCCGGCTGCCGTGAGCTTCATGCGCCGTACGCCGCGCTGCCGCTCCTCGTCGGCCGCCGTGAAGGCGGTCATGGTCCGGTACGCCCCGGCCCGTCCGGCAGCCGTGGCCGGCCGGGGAGTGCGCCCCGGCTTCGCCTCTTCCGTTTGCGCGCGTTCCATCTCGCTCCGCCCGATCGGTGATCCCGCACACACATTGTCCCTTCCCGTCGACTCGCGGAACGGGCCGGAAGTTCCCGGCGTCGGACCGGGAGGGGCGTTCGGGCAGGTGCCCGTCGACTCCGTTCGCCCATATGCCGCGTCATGGCGGCCGGATCATCCGGTGCCCGTCGCCCGGTGCCCGGTGCCCGAGGACGCCTGAGGACGGCCGAGGTCTTCGACCGCGGACGCTCGCGGGGGCGGGACGGACGGAGCTGTGACCCCCGGCGGGACGCGGGCGTGGAGCCGGGGATACTGGCCCCCATGACCCGCCTGATCCTCGCCACCCGCAACGCCGGAAAGATCACCGAGCTGAGGGCCATCCTGGCCGACGCCGGGCTGCCGCACGAGCTGATCGGCGCCGACGCCTTTCCCGAGATCCCGGACGTCAAGGAGACCGGCGTCACCTTCGCGGAGAACGCCCTGCTGAAGGCGCACGCGCTCGCGCGGGCCACCGGACTGCCCGCCGTGGCCGACGACTCCGGGCTCTGCGTCGACGTGCTGAACGGCGCCCCCGGCATCTTCTCGGCCCGCTGGGCAGGCCGGCACGGCGACGACGCCGCCAACCTCGGCCTGCTGCTCGCCCAGCTGTCCGACATCGCGGACGAGCACCGGGGCGCCCACTTCGCCTGCGCGGCCGCGCTGGCGCTGCCGGACGGCACCGAGCGGGTGGTGGAGGGGCAGCTCCTCGGCACGCTGAGGCAGGCGCCGGCGGGTACGGGCGGCTTCGGGTACGACCCGATCCTGCAGCCGGAGGGCGAGAGCCGTACCTGCGCGGAGCTGAGCGCGGACGAGAAGAACGCCATCAGCCATCGCGGGAAGGCGTTCCGTGCCCTGGTCCCGGTGGTGCGGGAGCTGCTGGGCTGAGAGCTGGTGCGGCCGGAGGGACTCGAACCCTCACGGGAGTTACCCCACTGGGACCTAAACCCAGCGTGACTGCCAATTCCACCACGGCCGCCTGCTGCTGCCCGGCCATGCTAGCGGCCGGGCGGCGGCTTCAGATGCCCAGATCCTTGATGATCTTCGCCACGTGGCCGGTCGCCTTGACGTTGTACAGGGCGCGCTCGACCTTGCCGTCCTCGTCCACAACGACCGTGGAGCGGATGACACCGGTGACGGTCTTGCCGTAGAGCTTCTTCTCGCCGAAGGCGCCGTACGCCTCCAGCACCTTCTTGTCCGGGTCGGCGAGGAGGGTGACCTTGAGGTCCTCCTGCTCCCGGAACCTGGCCAGCTTCTCCGGCTTGTCGGGCGAGATGCCGAGGACGTCGTACCCGGCGCCGGCCAGCAGGGCGAGGTTGTCGGTGAAGTCGCACGCCTGCTTGGTGCAGCCGGGGGTAAGTGCCGCGGGGTAGAAGTACACGATGGTCTTGCGGCCCTTGTGGTCCGACAGGGACACCTCGTTGCCGTCGGCGTCGGGCAGGGTGAAGGCGGGGGCAACGTCCCCGGGCTCAAGTCGCTCGCTCATCCGGCCAGCCTAACCGGGTGCCCCTGCCGTGCGACGTGAAGTAGAGCTGACAGACTGTTCGGAACAGCATCAGAGATTTCGGAGGCCGTACGGTGGCGGAGACGTCGGACACCAGAACACCGGCGCAGATCGAGGCGGACATCAAGCGCCGTCGTGAAGTGCTGGCCGAGACGCTCGACGAGATCGGGGTGCGGGTGCACCCGAAGACGATCGTCGGGGACGCCAAGGCGAAGGCCGTAGCCGGCGTGGACCGTGTCTTCGGCCGGGCGTACGTCCAGGTCAACCGCGTGATGACCGAGGTGCGGGACCAGTTCGTGGACGACGACGGCGCGCCCCGGATGGAGCGTGTCGTGCCTGCCGCGCTGATCGTGGCCGGGACGGTCGGGCTGATCGTCGCGGGGTCGCGCAAGCGCGGGCACAAGCGCTGACCGGGCGCCGGCACGTACGACCGGGTCGCCGCGGCGGGGAGCAGCGGCGACCCGGAGGCGTGTCCGTGCCGTGCGGACCGGTAGGTTCGGGGGCGTGAGCGCCAACAGAGACGAGCAGAGCACCCCCCACCACGACAAGCTGCCCATCCGGATGCTGCACGACCGGGTGCTCGTGCGGCAGGAGACCGGTGAGGGCGAGCGCCGTTCGGGCGGCGGCATCCTGATCCCCGCGACGGCGGCGGTCGGGCGGCGGCTCGCCTGGGCCGCGGTCGTCGCGGTCGGGCAGAACGTACGCACCGTGGAGCCCGGCGACCGGGTCCTGTTCGACCCTGAGGACCTGGCCGAGGTCGAGGTCCGGGGCGTCGCGTACGTGCTGATGCGCGAGCGGGACCTGCACGCGGTGGCCGCGGACCGGTTCGAGGGGTCGGAGGACTCCACCGGGCTGTACCTCTGAGCCGGCGAAGAC